>JADJJE010000018.1 GCA_016706685.1 Sandaracinaceae bacterium
AACACCCAGACGCAGCGCCTATCGCCCCAGCTTTTGGCCGGCCCCAACGAGGCCCGACGCCCGAATTAATAGAAGTACGAATTAAGATCTTGCGAGCACACGATCCGTCGGCAATCCTTCCCCCATGGCCACCACCCAGCCCGAAGCCCTCGCCGCCATCCTCGCCGACGAACCGCTCCTCCAACTCCTCGGCCACCCCTCCAAAGCCGTCCTCAACAAGCTCCTGGCCTTCCTCCTCACCGGCGTCTCCCAAGACACCGTCACCGAGCAGCTCGCCACCCTCTGGGCCACCCCCACCAGCAACGAAGCCAACCGCCTCTGGGAACACCTCAAGCCCTCCAAGGTCACCCTCGGCGGGCCGCGCTACCTGCGCTCCATGCAGGCCCTGCGGCTCTTCGCCATCCTGGTGCAGCGCCACTACGGCGCGCTCAACGACGCGCACCAGAAGGAGCTGCGCGCCAAGGTCGAGGAGCTGGTCGCGGTGCTGCTGCGCCACGACGTGCCCGTCCCGGACCGGCGCGCCTATGCCCGCGCGCAGTCCATGGTGGGCTTCTGCCTCATGCTGGCCCACGAGGTCCCCAGCCTGGTGGTGGAGGGCGACGTGTACCGCGCCGCGGCGGCCTTTGGTCTGCTGACGGGCTGCGAGGACGCGCCCAAGCGGCAGCTCGGCGAGACCGACGAGGCCTATCAGAAGCGCGCCCGCCGTTCCGTCGCCCAGCGCGCCCGCACGCGCATCTCGGACCCGGCCAGCCGCTACGAGGACGAGTACGCGCAGCTGCTTCACCAGCTGGCGCGCAACGCCGCCGCCCGACCATCGAAAGGCCCCACCTCATGACCTCCCGAACCTCCGCTCCCCGAGAAGGGCAGCTCGTGCGGCTGAACGCCGCCACGCTGCAGTACGAGCCCTGCGGCTACCTCATCCGCCACTATGCGCCGGACATGGTGTGCATCCGGCCGGCGCCACCCGCGCCGAGCACGTTCCAGCTTCGGCTCCCGCACCCCGAGGTGCTGACCGAGGTTGGCCCAGACCACTGGGCGTACGACCCACCACTCAGCGACGCGCAGCGAGCGTGTCTCACGAGCCTCGCCAAAGCAGCGCTGGGGGCTCGGTCATGAGCGGCCGCTATCAGCCCCTGGCCGGCCTGCGCATCGGCATCTACGCGCGCTACTCGAGCGACAAGCAGAACGACACCAGCGCCACCGACCAAATCGACTACTGCGCGCAGTCCGTCGCGCGCCTGGGCGGGAACGTGTCCGCGAGCCTGGTGTTCCGCGAAGAGGCCATCAGCGGCGCGTCGCTCGACCGGCCCGGCTGGCAGGCCTGCATGGCCGCGGTGCGCGCGCGCCGGATCGACGTGCTGGTGGTGGAGAGCCAGTCGCGCGTCTCGCGCAGCCTGGCCGACTCGGCCTCCGTGCTGGACGAGCTCCGCTTTCTCGGGGTCACGCTGCTGGGCGTCTCCGACGGCCTCGACACGCGGCGCGAAGACTCCGACCTGATGGCGGGCGTGAACGGCGCCGTGAACCAACAGTACCTGCGCAAGCTGGGCCGCGAGACCAAGCGCGGCATGACGCAGCGCGCGCGGGCGCAGAAAGTCACCGGCGGCCGAACCTTTGGCTACAAGTCAGTCACAGCCCCCGACGGCAACGGCAAGGTCTGGATGGTCGATGAGGCGGAGGCCGCCTGGGTGCGGCGCATCTTCACCCAGTACGCCACGGGCACACCCCCACGGACCATCGCCGAGACGCTCGACACGGCCGGCGTGCCCCCGCCGCGCAGCAAGTCCGAAGGCTGGAAGAAGGGCACCGTCAGCTCCATCCTCGGCAACGAGCGCTACCTGGGCGTGGTGAAATTCAACCAGCGCCACTGGATGAAGCGCCCGGGCACCAACCAGCGCGTGCCCCGGCCCGGCAACCCCGACGAGCAGGTGCGCTACCAGGACGACACCCTGCGCATTGTCTCGGACGAGCAGTGGCAGGCGGTGGCCGCCCGCCGCGCCGCCGAACACCCGGCCAAGAAGGGCCGCCGCGGGCTCCGGCGCAAGCGCACCTACCCGCTGTCGGGCTTGCTGGTCTGCGGCGGCTGCGGCGCGCAGCTGGTGATCGCCAACGAGCGCTACTACGGCTGCAAGGCACGCCACCAGAACCGCAACCACTGCAGCGTCTCCCGCACCGTCCGCGAGGACCACCTGCGCGCGGCCCTGATGTCCAGCCTCACCAAGCAGCTGGGCACGCCCCGCGCGCTGCGCTACCTGCGCGACCAGCTGGCCACGCAGCAAGCCGCGGCCGCCCAGACCGAGGACGCCACCCGCCGCGAGCTCACGCGCACCCTGGCCCAGGCGGACGCCGCGGTCACCAAGCTGGTGGACCTGGCCATGAACGCGGGCGAGGGCTCGGGCGCCATCATGGACCGCCTACGCCAAGAAGAGGCGCGCCGAGATCACCTGCGCACGGAGCTGGCCGCCCTCGCCAACCCCGAGCGCGCGCCGGTGTTGCTGCCCCAAGGCACGGACCCGGACGCCGCCACCGACGCGCTGCTGCGCACCATCCTTCACCTGCCCACGCTGGCGGAGATTAACCCCGAAGCCGCCCGCGATGCGCTGCGCCTGCTGCTGGGCGACACCAAGCTCACCGTCACGCACCACGAAGACGGCAGCACCGTGGTCACGGGTGAGCTGTACCCGCTGGGCGTGCTGCTGCCGCCCGCCCCGAGCTCCCCGAACACGGGCCGAGCACAACAAAAAACACCGAGTCCTTTTGAGACCCGGTGTTCAGAGTTGGAAGGTATTTCCAATGATGGTTGCGGGGGCCGGATTTGAACCGACGACCTTCGGGTTATGAGCCCGACGAGCTACCAAACTGCTCCACCCCGCGGCAGAGAGCGGCACTATACGCGCATCCCTTGGGCTGTCAACGTTGGCCGAGAAAAATCCTCACCGGGTGGTCGCGTCCATTCTCACGGCGGGTGAGCAGTGGTAGAACGGTGGCACGGCGTGACGCGGGGTCCGGTTCGGGTGCTCGCTCCGCCGCTTGTTCATGATGCAGACCGATCCTTCCTTAACCAAGACCCCCTCTCGTGTGTCGGCGAGCGAAGACAGCGTGCGCTCGCAGGAGCTCACGTTCGACATCCCGTCCGACATGAAGATGGAAGACTGGGTCGGGGCCATCATCGACGAGCGCTACCGCATCGAGGCCATCATCGGGGTGGGCGGCATGGCGGCGGTGTTCTCGGCGGAGCACGTGCGTTTGGGGCACCGCGTGGCGCTCAAGGTGCTGCTGCCCGCGTTCCAAGAGCACGAAGAGATCCGCGCGCGCTTCGCCCGTGAGGCGCTGGCCATGGCCCGCCTCGACCACCCGCACATCGCCACCGCCATCGACTACGGCGAGCTGGACGACGGCGGGCGCTACATGGTCATGCCGCTGGTCCCGGGCGAGAGCCTGCGGGACGAGCTGCACCGCCGCGGGGCCTTCCCCTGGGCCGAGGCGTGCGCCATCGGCGCGCAGGTGGCCGACGCCCTCGCCGCCGCGCACGAGGCCGAGGTGGTGCACCGCGATCTCAAGCCCGACAACGTCATGTGCGCGCGCCGCCTGGACGGGGCCATCCGCGCCACGGTGCTGGACTTCGGCATCGCGCGCGTGCGCAGCCTGGACGCCGCCGACCCCGACCGCATGAGCCGCCTGCGCACGCTCACGCACGTGGGCCACGTGATGGGCACGCCGGGCTACATGGCGCCCGAGCAGGCCACCGGGCAGTCCGTGGACGAGCGCACCGATCTCTACGCGCTGGGCCTGGTGCTCTACGAGATGGTCACGGGGCGGCAGCGCTACCCCAGCGAGAAGGTCAGCGGCGTGAGCGAGATCCTCACGCTGCAGCTGACCGAGCCGTCCACGCACCTGCGTGACCTGCCCAACTTCGCGCACATCCCCGAGGAGCTGGACACCATCGTGGCCCGGCTGCTGCAGTCGAAGCCCTCGGACCGGCCCGCCACGGCGGCCGAGGTGCGCGACGTGCTGCTGGAGCTGGCCTATGGGCACTCGGCGCACGGCAAAGACCCCGCGCTGAAGACGGGCGAGTCCGAAGCGCTCAAGAAGCGCCGCGACGCGACCACCGGCTCGGCGCACGTGGCCAGCGGTCCGGTGCGCAAGGCGCGGCGCGGGCTGTTCCTGTTCCTGGGGATGCTCACGGGCGTGGCGCTCACCGTGGGCGGTCTGGTCTACACGGGCCTGGTCGAGGTGCCCATCGACGAGGACTTCAACCTCATCACGCGCACCACCGCGCAGGGCACCGACGTGCCCGAGGCCCTCGTCCAAGACGTGGCCATCATGAACGAGAGCATCGAGACGGGCATTCGGCGTGACGCCGCTCGGCGCATCCTGGCCTTCGAGCCGTCCACGGCGCTGCCCCCGTGGCTCGAGGCCGCGGCTCAGCTCGAGGCCGCCCGCAGCTGCGAGACCCGCGAGGTGGCGCTCACGCGCATCCGTGAGCTGGGCGACCGGCGCGCCCGCCCCGCGGTGGACCACCTGGACACCACGCCGCGCCGCGGCTGCGGTCGGCAGGGGCGCTACGACTGCTACGCCTGCGTGCGCGACAGCCTGTCGCAGACGCTCGACGTGCTGAACGGCATCGTGCCCGCCGCGGCTGCGGTCGCTGCGCCCCCCGCCGAGACCGAGCCGGTCCTCGAGGCGGGCACCGCGGCTCCCTGACTCAGTGCGGGACGTCTTGGTCCAGCGTCCAGCGCCCGCGCGGGTGCCGGCGCCGCCGCCCGCACGCGATGGAGTCGGGCCTGCCCGTGGCGATCAGCCACTCCGTGACCGAGCGGCGCGACCGTGACCCGCTGTAGCGCAGGCCCGGGCGGAACAGCTCGGCCGGGTCGCAGTTCTGCCCGGCGTACATGAACTCGAAGTGCACGTGCGGGCCGCGGCTGATGCCGGTGCTGCCCACCTCGGCCAGCACGCCGCCGGCGCGCACGCGCTCGCCGGCCACCACGAAGTTCACGGAGTTGTGCGCGTAGAGCGTGACCCAGCCGCCCTGGTGGATGACCAGCACGATGTTGCCGTAGCCGCGGATGCCGTCGCCCGAGTAGCCCACCAGGCCCGGCGCGGCGGCGCGCACGTTCCAGCCGATGTCCCCCGCGATGTCCACGGCCAGGTGGTAGCCCTGCTCGCCGGAGCCGTAGCCGCGCACGAAGCGCCCGTTGGTCACGGGCCAGCGCAGGGTGCCGGCGAAGCGGTCGGCGTTGCCACCCACGGCGCGCAGCCAGCGCGGCTCCACCACGCCGCCCAGCAGCTTGTGCCCCGCTTGGCTGGTGCCGAGGCCCAGCAGCTGGGCTCGTGCCAGCGCGCCACGCTGGGCGCCCGTCAGCGGACGCTCGCGCGCGGGCTCCCGGCTGCCTGGAGCGGGCCCCCGGCCCGGGATGAACAGGCGGCGCCCGGTGCGCAGGTCGCTCACCTCTTCGCGCGAGAGCGCGTTGGCCCCCATGATCTCGGAGGCCCCCAGGCGATAGCGGCGCGCGATGTCCCAGATGGACTCGCCCTCGGCCACGGTGTGCCAGATGCCGCGCCCCTCGGGGCGCACCGCGCTGCGGATGGCGCTGGGCGCCACACCGGGGATCAGGATGCGACCACCGGGCCGCAGGCCGCGCACGTCGTCATCGGTGAAGCCGTTGGCCTCGAGCAGCTCGTCCACGGTCTTGTCGTAGGCGTTCGCGAGGTCCCACAGCGTCTCGCCCTCGCTCAGCGTGTGGTAGCCCGCCAGCATCACGCCTCCGTCGGGGAGCATGACGCCACCGTCCACCGTCTGGAGTTCCGCCGTGACGCCACCATCGCTCGATGCCGCCGCGCTGGCCGCCGTGGCCGGCCCCGTCACCCCCGGGATGCGCAGCACGCGGACCGGCGTTGAGGCGGCGCGACTCGCGGCGGGTGAGCTCGTTGGCCTCCATGATCGCTTCGAGCGGCACGCCATACAGGCGCGACACGTCCCACAGCGTCTGGCCGGCCTCGAGGGTGTGGTCCACGTGCACGTCCGCCGGCGCCTCCGTGGGCGTGGCCGGCTGCTCCACCACGGGCGTGTCGTTGGCGGCGCTCGGGTCTTCTTCACCACTGCCACACGCCAGCGCGAAGCAGAGCGCGCCGAGGGTCGCGAGCGGGGTCGGGGTGAGCGAGCGAGTCACGAAGCGGGGGAGGGTAGCAGGGATCGCCGAGGCTGCCCGTGGGAGTCCGTCCGCAACGCCCGGGCTTGCGCAATGCTTCCCGGAGGCCGACAACACGGGCATGCAGCACCCCGTCGCCCTGACCATCGCGGGCTCCGACCCCTCGGGCGGCGCGGGCGCCCAAGCCGACCTCAAGACCTTTCACCAGCACGGCGTGTACGGCGCCGCGGCCATCAGCCTGATCACCGTGCAGAACACGCGCGGCTGCGACGACGTGGTGGTGCTGGATGCGGGCCTGGTGCGCGCGCAGATCGAGGCGGTGCTGCTGGACCTGCCCGTGGCCGTGCTGAAGACGGGCGCGCTGGGCTCTGCCGAGAACGTGAGCGCCGTGGCCAACGTGCTGCGCGGGCGCGACCTGCCGCTGGTGGTGGACCCGGTGCGCGTGGCCACGGTGGGCACCCAGACCGGGCTGCTGCGTGATGAAGCGCGCGAGGTGGTGCTGCGCGAGCTCGCCCCGCTCGCCACGCTGCTGACCCCGAACATGCGGGAAGCGGCCTGGCTCACCGGCCGTGACGTGGAGTCGCTGCCCCAGATGCGCGACGCGGCGCACGCCCTGATCGACCTCGGCGCGCGGGCCGTGCTGGTGAAGGGTGGGCACCTGGCGTTCACGTCGGACCACCCCGCCATCGACGTGCTGGTGCTCGACGGATCGCTGCACGAGCTGCACGCGGACCGGGTGGCCACTCCCGCCGGGCACGGCACCGGCTGCTCGCTGGCCAGCGCGATCGCGGCGCGGCTCGCGCTGGGCGAGACGCTGGAAGACGCTGTGATTCTGGGCAAAGAGTGGGTGCGACGCGCGCTGGTCTCGGCCCCCCCGCTGGGAGGCGGCGCCTGGCCCATCGACCACTTTGCGCCCGTGCCCCCCAGCAAGCGCGCGCGCTGAACGGGCTTGCCCCCGCCCGCCCGCCTTGGTATCTGCCCACCCCGCACGCACTCCTGAACGCGAGTGCAGTCATTCGGCACCATGGCCAAAAAACCAAAAGACCAGCAGCCCGAGCTGCCCATCCAAGACTTCGCCGACGCCTCGCTGGCCGAGGAGACCCGCCGCCGCTACCTGAACTACGCGCTCAGCGTCATCACGTCGCGCGCCCTCCCGGACGTGCGGGACGGCCTGAAGCCGGTGCAGCGCCGCATCCTCTACGCGATGCACAACGAGCTGCGCCTGCGCAGCGACGCGAAGCACCGCAAGTCGGCGGCCGTGGTGGGCGACGTGATGGGCAAGTTCCATCCGCACGGCGACAGCTCGCTGTACGAGGCCATGGTGCGCATGGCGCAGACCTTCTCCATGCGCATGCCGCTGGTGGACGGTCGCGGCAACTTCGGCTCGCCGGACGGCGACTCCCCTGCCGCCATGCGCTACACGGAGGCGCGCCTGCAGGCCCTGGCCAACGAGCTGCTGGACGATCTCGGCAACCGCACGGTGGGCTTCCGCCCCAACTACGACGGCACGCGCTTCGAGCCCGAGGTGCTGCCCGCGCGCTTCCCCAACCTGCTGGTGAACGGCTCGCAGGGCATCGCGGTGGGCATGGCCACCAGCATCCCGCCGCACAACCTGGGCGAGGTCATCAAGGCGTGCCTCGCCATGATCGACGACCCCGAGATCACCATCCGCGGGCTGCTCAAGTACATCAAGGGCCCCGACTTCCCCACGGGCGGCGAGCTGCTGGTCAGCAAGACCGAGCTCGAGGACGTGTACAGCACGGGCAGCGGCGGCCTGAAGCTGCGCGGCACGTGGAAGCACGAGGCGGGCGACGGCAAGCGCGAGGCCGACATGGTCATCATCGACTCCATCCCCTACGGCGTGGAGCGCCGCGCGGTGGTCGAGAAGATCGCCGAGATCATCATCGCCAAGAAGCTGCCCGGGCCTGGTGGACGTGCGCGACGAGTCCACCGAGGACTGCCGCATCGTGTGCGAGCTGAAGCCGGGCTCCGACCCGCAGCTGGTCATGGCGTACGTGAACAAGCACACGCCGCTGCAGATGAGCATGCAGGTGAACCTCACCTGCCTGGTGCCCACGGTGCCGTATGACGTGGCCGACGGCGTGCCCGCAGCCGGCGAAGAGATCGTGATCCCCAGCGGCGAGGTGTGCGCCCCGCAGCGGGTGGATCTGGCCACCGCGCTGCGCCACTTCCTCGACTTCCGCATGGAGGTGGTCACGCGCCGCCTGCGCTTCGAGCTGGTCAAGCTGTGGGAGCGCATCCACATCCTGGACGGCTTGGTCATCGTCTTCGACGCGCTCGACGAGACCATCAAGATCATCCGCAACAGCGACGACAAGGCCGACGCTGCCACGAAGATGATGAAGCGCTTCGGGCTGAGCGACATCCAGGTGGACGCCATCCTGGAGCTGCGCCTGCACCGCCTGGCCAAGCTGCAGATCCTGGTCATCCGCGAGGAGCTGGCCGAGAAGAAGGGCCGCGCGGCCACCATCGTGGCGCAGCTGGGCAGCCAGAAGGCGCGCTGGGCCATCGTGCGCGCCGAGCTGCACGAGCTCCAAGAGACCTACCGCGACCTGCGCCGCACCAAGATCCTGGCCAACGTGGACGAGCCGTCTTTCGATGCCGAAGAGTTCATCGTGGACGAGGACGCCATGGTGGTGGTCACGGTGCAGGGCTGGGTGAAGCGCCAGGGCTCCGTGAAGGACGTGAGCAAGGTGCGCGTGCGCGAGGGCGACCAGGTGCTGTCCATCGTGGCCGGCTCCACGCGCTCGAGCGTGGCGTACTTCTCGAACCTGGGCACCTGCTACGTGTCGCGCATCGTGGACATCCCGGCCACCACGGGGCACGGGTCCCCGATGGCCACCATCTTCAAGCTGAGCGACGGTGAGCGCATCATCTTCGCGGTGGGCATGGACCCGCGCATGCTGGAGGTGCCGCCGGCCACCGAGGGGGCGAGCGAGCCCGAGGCGCCGTTCGTGGTGGCGGTCACGAAGCAAGGCATGGCGCTCCGCTTCTCGCTGCGCGGTCACCGCGACCCCAGCACCAAGACGGGCCGCAAGTACACGCGCCTGAAAGACGGCGACGACGTGGTCTACGTGGGCATGGTGGACGACGGCAACGCGCTCGCCTGCTGCACCCGCGAGGGGCGCGCGCTGGTGTGCAGCGCCGACGAAGTGAACGCGCTGGCGGGCGCGGGCCGTGGCGTGACGCTCATCAAGCTGAGCGGCGACGACTACGTGATGGGCGCGGGCGTGCTCACGCGCGACAGCGACGTGCTGCTGGTCAAGCGCGACGGCGGCAACGACTACCGCATCACCACCCGCAAGTACGAGCTGGTGACGCGCGGCGGCAAGGGCTTCTCTCTCTTCAAGCGTGGCACGGTGGAGAAGGTCGTCCTCGACCTGCCCGAGGCCCCCGAGTTCCCCACGGAGTGATGCATGAGCTACTCGGCAGATCAGATTGAAGTCCTCGAGGGGCTCGAGCCGGTGCGCAAGCGCCCGGCCATGTACATCGGCGGCACGGACCGCAACGGCTACCACCACCTCCTCTGGGAGATCGTGGACAACTCGGTGGACGAGGCCATCAACGGGCACGCGTCGCGCATCGAGGTGACCATCGACGCCGACTGGAAGGGCGCGCGCGTCTCGGACAACGGGCGCGGCATCCCGGTGGACAAGCACCCCAAGTTCAAGAAGAGCGCGCTCGAGCTCATCCTCTGCACGCTGCACGCGGGCGGCAAGTTCGGCGGCAAGGGCTACCAGGTGTCCGGCGGCCTCCACGGCGTGGGCTCGTCGGTGGTCAACGCGCTGAGCGAGCGCTTGGAAGCCACCATCTGGCGCGACGGGGCCGAGTACCAGCAGGCCTACGAGCGCGGCGTGCCGCAGGCGCCCGTGAAGAAGACCGGCGAGTCGCGCAAGAAGGGCACCGAGATCTACTTCAAGCCCGACGTGCAGATCTTCGGCAAGAGCGGGCAGTTCGAGCCCGAGCGCATCCGTGAGCGCCTCGAGGCCACCAGCTACCTGCACCGTGGGCTCAAGATCGTGCTGCGCTTCGAGAAGGGCGGCGAGCGCGAGGAGTTCCACCACCCCAACGGCATCGCGGACTTCCTCACCAAGCTGGTGGCGCAGCGGCAGAAGCCGCCCATCCACCCCGTGGCCTTCACCTTCGAGCGCGCCGGCGAGCCGCGCGTGGAGGTGGCGCTGCAGTGGACCGAGGGCACCGACGAGCTGATCAAGACGTACGCCAACGGCATCCCCACGCCCAACGGCGGCACGCACGAGAGCGGCTTCAAGCAGGCGGTCAACAAGGCCATCCGCGGCTACATGGACGCGCACAACATCGCGCCCAAGGGCCTCAAGATCGTGTCCGAGGACATCCGCGAGGGCGTGGTGGCGCTGGTGAGCGCCTACGTGACCGACCCGCAGTTCCAGGGGCAGACCAAGGACCGCCTGAACAACGCGGAGGTGGCGGCGCCCATCGAGAACGCCGTGCGCACCGCGCTCGAGCAGTGGCTGCACGACAACTCGTCGGCGGCCGAGTCCATCGTGGCGCGCATCATCATCTCGGCGCGCGCCCGTCAGGCCAGCCGCGCGGCCAGCGCGCAGGTCAGCCGCAAGACGGCCGTCAGCCACCGCCTCAACCTGCCCGGCAAGCTGAGCGACTGCGGCAGCACGGACCCGGCCGAGTGCGAGCTGTTCCTGGTGGAGGGTGACTCGGCCGGTGGCAACGCCAAGGCCGCCCGTGACCGCCGCACGCAGGCCATCCTGCCGCTGCGCGGCAAGGTGCTCAACGCCGAGCGCGCCACCGACGCGCAGGTGCTGGCCAACAAAGAGCTCCAGAACATCGTCAGCGCGCTGGGCACCGGCATCGGCAAGCACTTCGACGTGACCAAGCTGCGCTACAACCGCGTCTTCCTGCTCATGGACGCCGACAGCGACGGGCACCACATCGCCACGCTGCTGCTCACGTTCTTCTACCGGAAGATGCCGGGGCTCATTCGCAACGGGCACGTGTTCCTGGCGCAGCCACCCTTGTTCCGCATCGACGCGGGCAAGGAGACGTACTGGGCGCTGGACGAGAAGCAGCGCGACACCATCCTCCGGGGCCTGCCGCGCAACGTGAAGCCCGACATCAGCCGCTTCAAGGGTCTCGGTGAGATGCCCGCGAACGACCTGAAGATGACCACGCTCGACCGGCGCCACCGGCGCGCGCTGCGGGTGACCATCGAGGACGCGCTCGAGGCGGAGCTGGTGATCAGCCAGCTGATGGGGAAGGAGCCGCAGGCTCGGTACGAGTTCATCATGGACCGCGCCAAACAGGCGGACGCGGACGACCTCGACCTTTGATTCGAGTGGGGGCGTGATCGATCGGAGGGGGACGGGCACCCTGGTCTGCGGGATCGCTCGCGCTGGCGCTCGCTCTGGTACCCCCCTGGAATCGGCACTCCGCGCTACGCGCTGCGTTTGTTTTCGGGGGCCCATCAAGCCCCGCTGCCCAGGGCGCCCGGCCCCCTCCTCGGTGACGTTTCGGCTCGACTGGGCGCGGCGGAGGTCGTCCGTGTCCGCCGGGCGCGGGAGGGGCTCGCCTGGGCCCGCCGGAGTGCGTGGGGTCTGTCGTGGTCGTGGTCGTGGGCGTTGACGGCGACGGCGACGGCGACGAACTGCGTCAACCGCAAGACCGAGCCAGCCGGGTGATCACGCGCCCCTCCCCCTCGCCGATTTTTTGACCAGCTGCCCCTCCGT
Organism: Sandaracinaceae bacterium; assembly: GCA_016706685.1. NCBI lineage: Bacteria > Pseudomonadati > Myxococcota > Polyangiales > Sandaracinaceae > Sandaracinaceae bacterium. Next base: position 11,888 of record JADJJE010000018.1, read on the forward strand.
GCACTAGGCCCGAGGGATGTCATCGCCACAGGGTGTTTGTCGCGTGTGCGAGCGCGACTTCGAAGTGCGCTTTCGCTACCAAGTCCGCGAGGAAGCGGGCTCGTACGTGTACGTGTGCTCGATGGTGTGTCAGCAGCGCTTGCTGGCGGGCGTGGAAGAGACCGTCGATCGCAGCCTCGAGGAGGCTCCGCCCGGGTGCGTCTGCGACGTGTGCCAGGCGAACTTCGTGCTCGAGTATCCATTCCAGGCGAGCGTGGCGGATGGGGAGCGGCGCTACTACTGCTCCACCGAGTGCCGCGCGGCCGAGGCCGAGAGGCGGCAGACGGGCAGTGGGCTGATTGCTCCCGCGCGTGGGGTGCGGCGCATTGCCGTGTTCAACCACAAGGGCGGGACGGGGAAGACCACCACGTCGGTGAACCTCGCGGCCGGCTTGGCCGAGGCTGGCTACAACGTGCTGTTGGTGGACGCCGACGGGCAGGGAAACGTGGGCGCTTCGCTGGGCATCCGCGGTGAGAAGACGCTCTATCACGTGCTGGTGCACGGGCTCCCGCCGGAAGACGCGGCCATCCCGGTGCGCAAGGGGCTCGACGTGATCACGTCGAACGAGACGCTGGCCGCGGCCGAGCTGCACCTGGCGCAGCGCAGCGGGCGTGACCGTGTGCTGCGCGAGCGGCTCGGCACGCTGGGCGACTCCTATGACGTGGTGGTGCTGGACTGTGCGCCGGCGCTGTCGCTCATGAACCAGAACGCGCTGGTCTACGCGGACAGCGTGATCGTGCCCGTGTCCTGCGACTACCTGTCGCTGGTGGGCGTGAAGCAGGTGCTCAAGACGCTGCGCAACGTGCGCGAGCTGCTCAAGCACGAGGTGGACATCGTGGGGGTGCTGCCCACGTTCTACGACAGCCGCAACCGCGTGGCGCGCGACGCCGTGGAGGCCCTGCGCAAGCACTTCGGCGACAAGTGCCTGCCGCCCATCCGCGTGAACACCCGCCTGCGCGAGGCGCCCACGGCGCGTCAGAGCATCTTCGAGTACGACCCCGAGTGCCACGGCGCGACGGACTACCGCCAGCTGGTCCAGCACGTCATGTCGGCGGCGCAGCGCCCCGCGCAGGCTGGCTCACAGGCCCACACCGGGATGGCCCAGTCGGCCTGAGCACCTGAGAAGGAGAGCATGATGACCCACGAACCAGCACGCGCGATGGACGCGCTCTTCGACGGAGACGAGGTCCGGGAGGTCCTCCGTGAGGCGTTCTACACGCCCGCGCCGGCCAAGAAGCCCCTCGTGAAGGCGAACGGGAAGCAGAAGGCGAAGCCGAAGCCCAAGCCGTCGCACTACGAGGTCATCTGCATCTCCATGTACCGCGACGACCTCGACCGGCTGGACGAAGAGGTGGCCAAGCTGAAGGCGGCGGGCCACACCAAGATGAGCCGCAGCGGCCTGATCCGCTTTGCTCTCGACCACATGGACACGTCGAAGCTGCCCAAGGCGTACTGAGCCACTGAGCATTTTTCGGGCACCTACTTGGCGCCGTCCTGGGGAAGGGGCATCATGGAAGGCGCTGTGAAACACTTTTCTTACTTGTGGGTTGCCTCTTTCGTGTGTGCCGTGACGGCCAGCGGCTGTGGGCTCGTCTTGGACACCCAGCCGCGCGACAACCGCGCCGACACGGGAACGGGCGAGCAAGACGGTGGCCAGCAGGACGGCGACGTCCCCCAGTGCTTCATCGACGACGACTGCCCGGACGTCAACGTCTGCGACGGCCGCGAGACCTGCGTGGAGGGTCAGTGCGTCGGGACGGACGCCATCATGAACTGCGCCGACGGCATCGAGTGCACCGACGACTCGTGTCACCCGCAGCTGGGCTGCGTCTTCACGCCGGTCGACGACCGCTGCACCGACGACAGCATCTGCTCCCCGGACATGGGTTGTACCACGATGTACCCCTGTGACACGCGCGACGAATGCGGCGTGCAGGCCGCCTGCCGCGGCTTGTTGTGCGTGAACAACCGCTGCCAGCGTGGCGAACCGCTCGTCTGCCCCGACGACGGCTGCCTCATCGGCGGCTGCTTCAACGGCGGCTGCGTCTACGTCCCGGACAGCAGGCGCTGCAACTCCGGTTCGCCGGGGAACTGTGGCGTGTCCACGTGCGAGGCCGATGGCGAGTGCTCGTCCCCCGAGCCCGACCCCAGCCTCTGCAACGACGACATCGAGTGCACCGACGACATCTGCGAGGGCGTGACCGCCTTCTTCTGCACCCACGAGCCGAACCACGCGTTCTGTGACGACGGGGTCGCGTGCACCTACACCTTCTGTTCGCCAGACGACCCCACCGCCGCCGCCGAGATGAACGGCAGCGGCTGCGCCATGCGGCTCGACGACTCGGTCTGCGCAGAGCAGGGCGGCTTCGGCTGCGTCACCCCCGTGTGCTTGCCCAGCGGCTGCGGCGATGGAGTGACGGTTCTGCCGTGCGACGGCGGCGGCATCTGCAACGTGGACTCGGGCGAGTGCGAGCTCCCCATCGACTGCGACGCATGCGCCGACCTGAGCAACCCGTGCGTGGAGACCACCTGCGACGCCAACCAGAACGTGTGCCTGCCTTCGCTGGACCTGTGCGCCACCACCTTGCCGGGCGTCATCGGCTACTGCAACACGTCGAACGGCGACCCCCACTGCGCGATCCGGCGGAATCCCCAGACCCTGCCGCCCATCAGCATCGGCCTCCCGGCTCCCGTGCTCCCGTAGCGCCTCGGCCCAATCCGGTTATACTCCGGCGCCTTACCCGCTCGACGGAGTGATGCCGGTGACCGAAGACAACCAGACAAGCGCGTTCCGAGAGGCCCTCACCTTCGATGACGTGCTGCTCGAGCCAGGCTACGCGGACTTCCTGCCGAAGGACGCCGACGTCAGCACGCGGCTCACGCGTGGCCTCGAGCTGCGCATCCCCATCGTGTCGAGCGCCATGGACACCGTCACGGAGTGGCGAACCGCGGTCATCATGGCCCGCGAGGGCGGCATCGGCATCATCCACAAGAACCTGACGGCCGAAGAGCAGGCCACCCAGGTGCTGAAGGTGAAGCGCGCCGAGAGCGGCATGATCGTGGACCCCATCACGGTGCGTCCGGACCAGCCGCTGGCGCAGGCGCTCGAGATCATGCGGCAGCACGAGATCTCCGGCCTCCCGGTGGTGCAGGACGGCAAGCCGGTGGGCATCCTCACCAGCCGCGACGTGCGCTTCGAGACCAACCTCGACCAGCCCGTCATGAGCCTGATGACGCGCGAGCTCATCACCGTTTCGCCCGGCGTGGAGACGCACGCGGCCAAGGTGCTGCTGCACAAGCACCGCATCGAGAAGCTGCTGGTGGTGGGCGACAACGGCGAGCTGGTGGGCCTCATCACCATCAAGGACCTGCTCCAGGCCGAGCGCTACCCGCACGCCATCAAGGACAGCTTCGGGCGCTTGCGCGTGGGCGCCGCCACGGGCGTGGGCGCCGACAGCCTGCACCGCATCAAGCTGCTGGCCGAGGCGGGCGTGGACGTCATCGTCATCGACACGGCGCACGGTCACAGCAAGGGCGTCATCGACGCCGTGCGCGCCACCAAGAAGGCCTACCCGCACATCGAGCTGGTGGCCGGCAACGTGGCCACCGCGGCGGCCACGCTCGCGCTCATCGAGGCCGGGGCAGACGCCGTCAAGGTGGGCATCGGGCCCGGCTCCATCTGCACCACGCGCGTGGTGGCGGGCATCGGCATGCCGCAGGTCACCGCCATCCGCGACTGCGCGGCGGTGGGCCGCAAGCACGGCGTGCCCATCATCGCCGACGGCGGCATCAAGTACAGCGGCGACGTGGTGAAGGCCATCGCGTGCGGCGCCAGCACCGTCATGATCGGCTCGCTCTTCGCGGGCACGGACGAGGCGCCGGGCGAGCTGGTGCTCTTCCAGGGCCGCACCTTCAAGAGCTATCGCGGCATGGGCTCGGTGGGCGCCATGCGCCGTGGCTCGGCCGACCGCTACTCGCAGGGCGACGTGCTCGAAGCCGAGAAGCTGGTGCCGGAGGGCATCGAGGGCCGCGTGCCGTACGCCGGCCCGCTCGGCTCCGTGGTCTATCAGCTGGTGGGCGGCCTGCGCGCCGGCATGGGCTACACCGGCTGCAACACCATCGAGAAGCTGCAGTCGCAGTCGCGCTTCATCCGGATGACCGGGGCCGGGCTCAAGGAGAGTCACGTGCACGACGTGGTCGTCACGGAAGAGGCCCCCAACTACCGGCGGGGATAGACTCGCGGCCATGCCTGCCCCGAGCGAAGCCTTCGTCCACTGGTTCCGGTCGTCGGCGCCGTACATCCACGCGCACCGCGGCCGCACCTTCGTCATCGTCTTCGGTGGCGAGCTGCTCACGTCGCGCGGCGCGCGCGACTTCATCCACGACGTGGCGCTGCTGCAGAGCCTTGGCATCCGGGTGGTGCTGGTCGCGGGTGCGCGCCCACAGATTGACGCCGCGCTGGCTCGCCGTGGGGCCGAGCCGCTGTACGTGGCGGGCATGCGCGTCACGGACGCCGTGGCGCTCTCGTGCGTGAAAGAGGCGGCGGGCACCATCTTCGTGGAGCTCGAGGCCCTGTTCTCCACCAGCTTGCCCAACTCGCCCATGGCGGGGGCGCGCGTGCGTGTGGCGTCCGGCAACTTCGTCACGGCGCGGCCCGTGGGCGTCATCGACGGCGTGGACTACGAGCACAGTGGCCTCGTCCGGAAGATTGACGCGGAGGCCATCGGCCAGCGCCTGGACGACGGCGCGGTGGTGCTGCTCAGCAGCATCGGCTACTCGCTCACCGGCGACGCGTTCAACGTGAGCACCCCGGACGTGGCCTCGGCGGCGGCGGTGGCGCTGCGGGCGGACAAGATCATCTGCCTGACCGAGGGCAAGCCGCTCACCGACGGGCGCGGCAACGCCCTCAACGAGATCTCCCCGGCGGAGGCCGAGGCCATCGCGACGAGCGGGCGGCGCCTGGGGCGCGACGTGCGGCGCCACCTCGAAGCGGCGGCCACCGCCGTGCGGCGTGGTGTGCGGCGCGGTCACCTGATCGAGCGCACCGCCAACGGCGCGCTGCTGCGCGAGCTGTTCACGCGCGATGGCGTGGGCACGCTGGTGACGGGCGAGGCCTTCGAAGACGTGCGCCAGGCGCGGCGCGCCGACGTGGGCGGCATCCACGCCCTGATCGAGCCTCTCGAGCAGCGCGGCGTGCTCATCCGCCGCTCGCGCGAAATGCTGGAAGACGACATCGACCACTTCACCGTGATCGAGCGCGACGGAATGATCGTGGCGTGCGCCGCGCTCTACCCCTACGCCGAGAAGAAGATGGCGGAGCTGGCCTGCGTGGCCGTGCACGACGAGTACCGGCACACCGGCCGCGGGGAGGACCTGCTGGCCTTCGTGGAGCGGCGCTGCCGCGACCAGGGCCTGGCGCGCATCTTCGTGCTCACCACGCAGACGGCGCATTGGTTCCTCGAGCGTGGCTTCGTGCCGGCGCAGAAGTCGGACCTGCCCGCGCTGAAGCGCGCCAAGGTGGACCCGGGCCGCGGCTCGAAGGTGTTCATCAAGACGCTGCCGCGCGGCGACGCGTGAATTTGGCACCCATGGCTGAAGCGTTCGAGTCCGGCCGGGGGGGGGGCGGCGGGCCGGCGGGGGCTCTTGGGGCTCGGCCGATGGTTGCTTGTTTCAGGGCTCTGGCTGCCCCGGGTTCAAACCCGGGGCAGGGATGCCGATGCCGGACAAGTCCAGTCCGCGGGGCAGGACCGGGCGGGACCTGTGAGTGGTTCAGGCCAGTGGGCTCGCCGAGATCCGTGCCCGCGAGCCCACCTCGCCCCCGCTGCGACCCAGTCCTCCCGAGGGGGGACCTTCCCGGGCCGGGCGAAGGTCCCGGCCCCGGCTTTCAAGCCGGGGCGCCAATATCCCTTGAAACAGGCCTGATTCCTCGACCGCCAGACTGCCGCCGGTGGCCCCATCGGCTGCCAAGACTTGTGACCAATCATCAGGCTCGAGCCGCGGGTGCCAGTCTCAGAAGCGGACGACCACCACCGTGATGTTGTCCTGCGTGCCCTCGGCGAAGGCGCGCGCCACCACGCGCTCGCTGGCCTCGGCGCAGCCTGCGTTGTGCACCGCGTCCAAGATCGCGTCGCCGCCCAGCACGTCGTGCACGCCGTCGCTGCACAGCACGTAGGTGTCGCCCGGCTGAGTCTCGAGCACGCGGAAGTCGGGCTGCGCGTTGGCGTTGGCGGCGATGCAGCGCGTGACCATGTGCCGGTAGTGCGGCGGCAGGTGCGCCAGCATGTTCTCGCAGCCCGCGGCCTCGAGGTCCGCCGTCAGGGAGTGGTCGCGCGTGAGCTGCTCGATGTGGCCGTTGCGAATGCGGTAGACGCGGCTGTCGCCGACGTGCGCGATGAGCACCTTCCCGCCGTGAGCCTGGAGCGCGGCCAGCGTGGACCCCATCTCGCGCAGGCGCCCCTTGGCCTCCTGCTGGACCTCGCGGTGGGCCATGCGGATGGCCAGCGCCATGCGCTGCTCGGGGGGCGTGCTGTCGGCGTCGCGCTCGCTCTCGGCATCCGTGCCGTCGGCCAAGGCGGCGTCGGGCCGGTTCCGGGCGAAGAAGTCGGTCAGTGTGTCCACCACCAAGCGGCTAGCGATCTCGCCACCCTCATAGCCACCCATGCCGTCGGCGACGAGGAAGAGCCCCAGCTCCGGCTCGATGCGGTAGCTGTCTTCGTTGTTGGGGCGACGACCGATGTGGGAGAGTCCGGATGCTTGCACGTGTCACTGGCTCCGTAGCCCGTGAGAGCTATGCGATCCTCGTGCCAGCCTGAAGGAGCGCGGTGTCGCGCGCAAACCTGAACGATTCCGAGATGCTCGATTTCATGACGCAGCGCGTCGAGGTGCCGGCGAGCTTTCGTTCCTGAAGGGCCGCGCTCCACTCGTGCATTCGAGGTCGCTCGGCAACGCCTGGATCGACCTTTGATCCGTGCTACTCCGTCCGACCCTCGAACCCGAGCCCCCGCCCCATGACGACTCCTTCCGCCACGCCGACCGAAACGGACTCCGAGCTCGAGCAGATCGTCGACGAGGAACTGAAGGTCCTCGCCCGCGTGCAGCGCACCTTGGTGGCCCGCGAAGAGGGCCCGCGCCGAGCCACGAGCCAGGCCGACTACGACGCCGACCTGGTGGCGCTGCGCGACCAGATCCGCGACGCGCGCCTCGAGGACATCCCGCCGTTGGTGGAAGAGATGGAGCGCCTCCAGCAGGTGCAGCTGCGGCGCTCGAAGGTCAGTGAGGGGATCATCGACAAGCGCTCGCCCTACTTCGGGCGCTTGGTGCTCGAAGAGGACGAGAAGAAGCGCGAGGTCTTGATCGGGCGCGCCACCTTCTTGGACCCGAAGACGGGCATCCGCATCGTGGACTGGCGCGACGCCCCGGTGAGCCGGATCTACTACCGCTACGAAGAGGGCGACGACTACGAAGAGACGTTCGGCGACCGTGACGTGGAGGGCGAGGTGCTGCTGCGGCGCACGCTGGGCATCACCAACGCCATGCTGAAGCGCATCGGAACGCCCCAGGGCAGCTTTCAGTGCCGCGCCGACGGCACCTGGCGCCGGCTCAGCCAGAGCGCGGTGGCGCTGTCGGGCGGGCAGGGCGCGGCCATGCGGCCCGAGTCGCACCACCGGCCGGGCACGCTCGGTGTGGGGGACGCCGACGCGCGCGAGGACAAGGGCCTGGCCGAGATCACGGCGCTGATCGACCCGCGGCAGTTCGACCTGATCAGCCGTCCCACGTCGGGCGTGGTGGTCATCCAGGGTGGTGCCGGCAGCGGCAAGACCACCATCGGCCTGCACCGCCTCGCGTACTTGGCGTTCCAAGACAAGCTGCGCTTCACGCCCGAGGCCATGTTGGTGGTGGTCTTCAACGACGCGCTGGTGCGCTACATCTCGCGCGTGCTGCCCTCGCTGGGCGTGGACGGCGTGCAGGTGGTCACCTACGAGGACTGGGCCGAGAAGCTGCGCCGCAGGCACTTCCCGCACCTGCCGCTGGCGGTCAGCGAGGACACTCCGGCGCACGTCATCCGCTTCAAGAAGCACCCGCGCCTGAAAGAGGTGTTCGACGAGCGCATCGCGAAGATCGCCCACGGCATCAGCACGCGCCTGGTGGACATCGCCAAGCGCTACGAGGGTGGCGCGCGGGCGCTGCGGGCCTTCGCCGAGAGCGAGGGGCAGCCCATCATCTCGCGGCTCCACGCCCTCCACGCCTGGCTCGAGAACGCCGAGGGCGAGTCGCGCATGGTGCAGAGCAGCGGGCGGCTCGAGCTGCTGCGCAGCATCACGACCGAAGTGGAGCGCGCGGGCGACGTGGTCTCGCTGTGGGCCGAGGTGCTGACCGACCCGGGGCTCATCCGCGACGCCTTCCACCGCGACGCCGTGCCGGGCCTGTCGGACACCGAGCTGGCGTGGTGCCACTCGTACTGCACGCGCCGCTGCAGCGAGATCGTGACCCACCGCGAAGAGCGGCTGGACCGCGAGCGCGACGGCGAGGCGCCTGCCGAAGAGGAGAGCGACCACGACCACGGCATCGACGGCGCGAGCGAGAAGGAGGTCTACCTGCTGGACCGCGAGGACGACGCGCTCCTGCTGCACGCCTACCAGCGCTTGGTGGGGCCGCTGCGCTCGAAGAAGCGTCACGCCGAGATCTACCAGCACGCCTTCGTGGACGAGGCGCAGGACCTGAGCCCGGTGGAGATGTCGGTGGTGCTCGACACCGTGGCCGGCTACGCGGGCGACAAGAGCGTGACCTTCGCGGGTGACGTGGCGCAGCGCCTGCACATGGACAACGGCTTCACGGACTGGCGCACGGTGCTGGCGCAGCTGGGCCTCTCGCACGTGGAGATCGAGCCGCTCAAGCTGGCCTACCGCTCCACCGCGCCCATCATCGAGTTCGCCACGGACATCCTCGGCCACCTGCGCAACGAGGTCACCGGACAGGCCATCCGCGGCGGCGCGCCGGTGGAGCTGTTCCGCTTCGGCGGCAGCGGCGAGGCGGTGGGCTTCCTCTCGGAGGCGCTGCGCAACCTGGCGCTGTCCGAGCCGCTGGCCTCGGTGTGCGTGATCACACGCTTTCCGGAGCAGGCCGACGAGTACCACGAGGGCCTGCGGCGCGGTGAGGTGCCCAACCTGCGGCGCATCGCCCAGCAGGACTTCCCGTTCCGCGCGGGCGTGGACGTCACCGACGTGCGTCAGGTGAAGGGCCTCGAATTCGACTACGTGGTGCTGGTGGAGTGCAACACCACCACGTATCCGGCGGACGACGAGGCGCGCCACCTGCTGCACATCGCGGCCACGCGCGCGGCGCATCAGCTGTGGGTGACGTCCAGCGGGACGCCCTCCTTGCTGCTCCCCGAGGCGCTGCGCGCCGAGGCCAGCTGAGGCACCGTCATGGGGCTCGCGCGCACGTTCACGCGCTTCGACCCCGCGTGGATCCTGCACGAGGACGAGCACCTCATCGCCATGGACAAGCCGGCCGGCATGTCCAGCCAGAGCGCGCGCCCCGAGGCGCCGGACGACGCGCGCCACCGGCTCTCGCTGTACCTCGCGGAGCGTGACGCGGGGGTGGTCCGTGAGCTCGGCCGCGACGGCCTGCCCTACCTGGGTGTGCACCAGCGGCTCGATCAAGAGACCTCGGGGGTGCTGCTGTTCGCGAAGACGCGCGCCGCCAACCCCGGCCTCGCGGCGCAGTTCGAGGGCCGCACGGTGGAGAAGCGCTACCGCGCGTGGGTGACCGGGGGGCCGCCGGCCACGCTGCGCCTCGAGGACAAGCTGGTGGAGGGGCGTGATGGGCTCATGACGGTGCGGCCCAGCACGACCAAGGAAGGACAGCTGGCCATCACCAACGTGCGCCGCGAGCGCGTGGAGGGGCCCTTCACCCTGGTGGAGGTGCGCATCGAGACGGGCCGCACGCACCAGATCCGAGCGCAGCTGGCCGCGCGTGGCTTCCCGCTGCTGGGCGATGTGCTGTACGGCGGCCAGCCTGCACGCCGGCTCATGCTGCACGCCGAGGAGCTGCGGCTGCGGCACCCCGTCACCCAGGCGGCGCTACGCATCGTGGCCCCGGCGCTGCCTGCGCGCCTGTCGCTGCTGGATGCGGTGGCGGGCACGCCGGTCTCGCGCGACGCGCTGGTGCTGCGGCTGCGCCAAGCGCTCGAGCGGGCGGGGGCGCGTCGCTACGGGCTGTTCGTGGAGCACGAGCGCGGCGAGACCACCGCGTTTCGTCTGCTGCACGAAGCGGGCGACGGAGTGCCGGGTCTCGAGCTGGACGTGTACGGTGAGCACCTGGTGGCGCAGTTCCGCGACGACTCGCTGTTGGCGCACGAGTCCACCGTCCTCGACGTGTTGGGAGAGCTCGGCGCGCGCGGCATCTACCTGAAGCGCCGCCCCAAGCAGAGCAACGAGCTCGGTGACACCCGAACGGAGGCGCTGGCGCCCGAGCTGCCGGCGCGTGGCGAGCCCACCCCCCACTCCGAGGTGCTGGTGCACGAGGAGGGCGTGCCCTACCGGGTGCGCCTCGCCGATGGCCTGAGCACGGGGCTGTTCTTGGACCAGCGGCTCAACCGACGCGCGTGCGCGAGCTGTCCACAGGGCGCTCGGTGCTCAACCTCTTCGCCTACACGGGCCCCTTCACCGTGGCGGCCGTGGCGGGCGGCGCCGTCCGCACGTGCACCCTGGACGTGGCCGCACCGGCGCTGACCTGGGCCGAGCAGCAAGTGCGCGCGCTCGGCGCGCCGGGCCAGCACGACTTCGTGCGCGCCGACGTCTTCGGCTGGCTGCGCGCCCACCAGACGAAGGGAGAGCGCTTCGATCTGGTCATCGTGGACCCGCCCACCTACTCGAAGACGAAGCACACCCGCTGGACGTCCGGCGCGGACTGGATCGAGCTGACCCGCCTCGCCGCCGCCATGGTCGCGCCGCGCGGTGTGCTGCTGCTGTCCTCGAACGATCGCCGCATGACGCCGCGCGTCTTCCGCCAGCACATCGAGGCGGGCCTCGCGGCGATCGGGCGGGCCGGACGGATCGTCGACAACCCCACGCCGCTCGACTTTCCCTCGCCCCCCGGCGGCCCGACCATGAAGTCCTGCATGGTCCACCTGGACGTGGAGCGCCCGGCGAGGAAACCCACCAAGTCGGCGAAGCCACCGCGGCGCTAACGGCCCCTTGCGGTTCTGAGCGGGCCGTGCAATATCCCAGTCGTCGCTCGCGTCACACGCGCGCGGCGCGCCGAGCTCACAGGGAGTATCCCCCCCCTGACCCCAGCTCCAAACTCGACGGTGGGAGCAACCGTCGCGATGGCTCGGCCCACGTACTCGCGATCCCGTCGGGCGGCCGCTCTGGAACCGCCGCTCGAGCTTACGGCCAACACGCACAACGCCGAGTTCGTGCTCCGCACCCACATCGCGGAGCCGAGGAGACGCCTTCAATGGGTGATACCGCGGTGAGTGATCTCACTGATGAGATGAACGACGACCTCGACGACAGTGACGAGGATCAATACGAAGACCGCCTGGTGGTGCCCTACGACGAGCTCCCGTTCGTCGCCCAGCGCGTTTCCAAGATGAGCGACCGCGCCATCCAGCGCGTCACGGGGGGCAACGCGTTCTTGCGCGGCCGCCTCTACGCGCGGCGCAAGTCGGTGGAAGATCTGGTGGCGGAGGGCGACACGGTCACCGGCGAGATCAACGTCCGCTCCTCCGATGAGCCCTACACCACGTCGGCCACCGTGAGCGAAGAGGACGTCTGGACCTCGCACTGCACCTGCCCGGGCTGGCGCGGGGCCGACGGTCACTGCAAGCACGTGGCCGCGATCATGGTGGCGCTCCGGGACCAGGTTCGGCCGCCCAAGGCCAAAGAGGCGCTGACCGGCGGTGGCGGCGGCGGCGGCGGCGGGGACAGTGACGTAGACGGTGGCGGCGCCGTGAACGGCAACGGCAAGAAGAAGAAAAAGAAGAACAAGGGCAAGGAGCCGAAGGCCGAGGTGGTGCACGTGCCGCAGACGGTCTCGGTGGGCGGGACCAAGCGCCGCCGCAGCCGCAGACGCCGTCGGGGGACGGCGGCCGACGGAAAGATCGAGGTGCTCTCCGCGCGCGATCTGCAGGGGCCGCTGGGCGAGTCGCGTGGGTTGTTCGACCTCTGGTTGCCGCCCGAGGCGCTCCAGCGCCCCTACGAGTTCGAGTACCGCATGGCCGTGCGCCCGACGTCGTTCGTGCTGACGCCGGTCATCGCCGGGACGCGCCGCTCGGCGCCCATCCTCGAGGCGCTCGAGTCCTTCAACATGGTGTCGGCCAACGACCGTGGGCTCTTTCGGGCGCTCGCGCGGCACGCCAGCCGCTCGCAGCCCGCCACCGCCGAGATCCGCGGCGAGGACGCCTCCGAGGTGCTCAGCATGTTGCGCGGCCGCCGCGTGCTGCTCGAGCCCGCCAGCATGGAGCTGCGCTTCTCGGCCGAGGTGTTGAAGCCGCGCGTCGAGCTGGACCGCGCCAACGCGGACCACATGCGCGTGAAGGTCGCCTTCGGGCTCGACAACGGCCGGCGCTTCGCCGTCGGCGCGGGCAGCTGGTTCGAGGGCACCCCCGGCTGGCACATCGACGTGACCGATGGCGTCGCGCGCCCGCTGGCCGACTCGGTCAGCCCGGCCATGCTCACGCGCCTGCGTCAGCAGTCGGCGCTGGTGCACCCCAACGACGATCTGCCGCGCTTGCTCACGGACTTCATCCCGCGCGTGGCCATGGTGCTCGGTTCGGACCTGCCGGACCTCAGCTCGGCCGCCGATCTGGTGGACGAGTCCGCGCAGATCCGCATGAAGGCCCACGGCGACATCGTGAACGCGTCGGTGAAGTTCGACGTGATCTACGGCTCGCAGACCTTCGAGGTCCCCTCCATTGGGCTGCCTCCGCCGCTGGCGTTCCTGCCGCCCAAGAAGCCCGGTGGCCGTCCGCGCATCGTGCGCCGCGACGTGGGCCTCGAGCTCACCGCCATCCAGATCATGATGAACCTGGGCTTCGAGCCCGACGATGACGGCGAGTACATGGAGGCCGTGGGCGACGAGGCCGTGTCCTTCTGGACCCAGGGCGTGGCCACGCTCCCGCCCGAGTGGGACAAGCTCATCCCCGAGGGGCTGCGCGCCATCAAGATCCGCAAGGAGACGGTGTCGCCGCGCATGAGCGTGTCGAGCGGCGTGGACTGGCTGGCGCTCGACATGGTGTTCGGCTCCGGCAAGCTGGTGGTAGCCGAGGACGAGCTGTTGGCGTGCCTCGAGAGCGGCCGCAAGCTGGTGAAGCTCGAAGACGGCAGCTACGCGCCGGTGGACGTGGACGAAGTGGGCGACATCCTGGCGCGCATGGCGGAGATCGCCGTGGGCAACGACCCCAGCAAGATCCCGCTCTCGCAGGCCGGTCGCATCAGCGACCTCATGAAGCTGGTCCCCAACGCGAAGGTCAGCACCTCCGCCAAGGAGCTCTTCCAGAAGCTCCACAACATCGACGAGGTTCCGTCCATCGCGAAGCCGCGCACGCTCAAGGCCACGCTGCGCCCCTACCAGAAGCTCGGCTTCTCGTGGCTGGTGTTCCTGCACGAGCTCGGCAGCGGCGGCATCCTCGCGGACGACATGGGCCTCGGAAAGACGCTCCAGACCATCGGCCTCCTGGCGTGGGCCAAGGGTCAGCTGGAAGACGACAAGCTCAGCCTGGTGGTGGCCCCCACGTCGGTGGTGCCCAACTGGGAGCGTGAGATCCAGAAGTTCGCGCCTTCGCTGCAGACCGTGGTCTGGCAGGGCCCCGACCGCCACGAGCGGCGCGACGACTTGAAGACGGCCGACGTCATGATCACGAGCTACGCCCTGCTGCGTCGCGACGAGGAGTTCCTGCAGACGCTGAACCTGCGCTACGTGATCCTGGACGAGGCGCAGCACATCAAGAACCCGCTCAGCCAGACGGCGCGCGCGGCGAAGAAGCTGGCCAGCGAGCGGCGCTTGGCGCTGACGGGCACGCCCATCGAGAACCGCCTGAGCGAGCTGTGGAGCATCTTCGACTTCGTGTCGCCGGGGCTCCTGGGGCAGCTCAAGACCTTCGAAGAGAAGGTGGCGCGGCCCATCGACCGGGGCGACAACGAGACGGCGCGGCGCCTGCGCAACACCATCCAGCCCTTCGTGCTGCGGCGCCTCAAGAAGGACGTCGCGGTGGACCTACCGGCCAAGATCGAGCAGGAGATCGTGGTCCCGCTGGCCGACTCCCAGCAGGGCCTCTACAAGCAGATCCTCGAGCAGGTGCGCAAGAGCGTGCTCAGCGAGGTGGAGACCAAGGGCATCGCCAAGGCGCACATCCAGATCCTGGCGGCGCTCACGCGCCTGCGTCAGGTGGCCTGCGACCCGCGCCTCATGAAGCTGGAAGATCAGGACTTCGGCGACGCCGACAGCGGCAAGCTGGGGGCGCTCCGCGAGATCGTGAGCGAGGCCGTGGCCGGCGACCACCGCGTGCTGGTGTTCAGCCAGTTCGTGCAGATGCTGCAGCTCATCCGCAAGGCGCTCGACGCCGACGGCGTGAAGTACGAGTACCTGGACGGCTCCACGGACGACCGCATGGACCGCGTGGATCGCTTCAACGCGGACAGCAGCATCCCTGTGTTCCTCATCTCGCTGAAGGCGGGCGGCACGGGCCTCAACCTGACCGGCGCGGACACCGTGGTGCACTTCGACCCGTGGTGGAACCCGGCCGTGGAGGACCAGGCCACCGACCGCGCGCACCGCATCGGACAGGACAAGGTGGTCACGGTCTACCGCTTGATCGCTGCGGGCACGGTGGAGGAGAAGATCCTCGACCTGTCGGAGAAGAAGCGCTCGCTGGTGGCCAACGTGCTCTCTTCCGAGGGCAGCCCGCTCAAGGGGCTGACGAAGGCCGATGTGGAGTCGCTCTTCAGCGATTGACGTGCGGCGCGCCTCGCGACGTGTGGAGCGGCCAGTGGTGAGGTGGTCACTGCAGGTGCTACGAGCGGTCCAGCTCGTGTCCCTGGTGGCCGCGGTGCTCGGCGCGACAGCGCATGCGCACGCCGACGAGACGCACTACCAGAACGTCTTCATCGGTGACCGCGCGTTCGGCATGGGCGGCGCGTCCACTGGCCTCGCGGCCGACACCTCGGGCACGTTCTACAACCCGGGCGCGCTCGCCGAGCTCCCCAACCGCAGCTTCTCGGCGAGCTTGGGGCTCACCGCCTTCGAGCGCACGCGCGTGCTCGGCGGCGTGCGCGGACCCGACAGCGTGGCCGATCTCCGCCAGTCGGCGTCGCGCTCGCTGCCCGTGTTCTCGGCGGCGCTCTTGCGCTTCGGACGCCACGGCCCCGACGGACTCAAGCGCCACGCGGTGGCGTTCAGCACGCTCTACCCCGCCTCGGTGGACCTCGCGCTGCGCGTGGATCTGCTGCACCCCATGACGGGCATCCCGTCCACGGTGCGCGTCGATCACACGTACCGGCAGACGCTCTACGGCGTGAGCTACGCGCTGCATCTCTCGCACAAGGTGGCGTTCGGCATCACGGCGTACCTGGCCACCCAGCGCCTGATGCACAGCGAGACGCTGTTCATCGCTTCCGGGGGAGTGCCCGCGCCGGGAGGGGGCTTCACGGATGTGGAGAGCTATGCCGGGCTCACGCGCATCGTGGCTCGCAGCTACAGCCTCTTGCCGCGCGTCGGGTTCTTCTATCGCCCGAACGCGAAGGTCTCGCTGGGCATCACGCTCCAGCCCCCCGCGCTGACGGTGCGGACGCGGGCGTCGCTCGACCAACAGAGCGCCTCCTCGGTCATCGACCCCATGACCGGCCAGACCATCACCACGTTCGAGCTGGTGGAGCAGCGGGGCCTGCGCGTGCGCATGCCGATTCCGTGGATGGTGCGCGCGGGCATCGGCTACCACGCCACCAACTCGCTCACCCTGGCGTTCGACGTGACGCTGCACGGTGCCATCGGCGCGCGCCGCATCCTGCCGGGGGCAAACGAGGAGGCGCTCGCACGCACACCGTTCATGCCCGTGGACACCCGACGCATGGCGACCTTGGACGCCGCCCTCGGCGCCGAGTGGGTGATGCGCGACGGAGTCACGTGGCGTGTGGGCGCGTTCACCAATCGCAGCGCGGCGCCGCGCATCCCGGACACCACCAGTCAGTATCGCCTCGAGCAGGTGCACCACTACGGGGCATCCTTCGGGCTCGGTGTCCACGTGGGCGCCTACCACTTGACGATGGGGCTCGCGGGCTCGCGCGGGCGCGGGTCGGCGCTGTCGGTCGACACCAACCCCAGCAGCACCGCGATCTACGCCCGGACCCGCGTCGAAGAGCGCGTGCTCTACGTGTTCATCACCGGCGCCACGCGCTCGGTGGCGCGCCTGGCCCAGAGCGCGCTGCATCGAGTGCAGAACCGAAACGGAGATGGTCGGAACGACGACGACGACCACCCCGACGCGGTGGAGGCGGAGGAGGCGCGGCGTCGCGCCCAGCGTCAGCGTCGCCGCCTGCGGCAGCAGCAGCAGCAGCATCCGGACGAAGCGCGCTGAAGCCTAGAGCCCGCGTCGGAAGCGGGCCGTGAAGGCTTGGAAGGCGAGCGCGTCGCCCTCCACACGCAGGTCACCCGAGGCCAGCGCGGCCACCGGCGACTCGAGGTCGGCGGCCAGCCTTCGCCACACGCCGGTGCGCGTGTGCACCGTGGCGATCGGCGTGGGCGTCCCGGGCAGCGGCGTGTCGCCCTCCACCAGCTCGGCGACTCCGCGCCTCACGGTCATGTAGAACGACTCCTGCGTGTCTTCGAACACGAAGTGCACGCACTCGTGGGTGTCGCTCGACAGCTCCGGGATCAAGCGCGACGCCATCACCTCGAAGAACTGCGCGATGGGTACCGAGTCCAGCATGCTGGGCGCCGGGCGTGGGACCAGCGGCGCCGCCACCCCGTCGCGCAGCTCGTTGGCGCTCTCCAGCAGATAGCCGCGCCCGTTGCTGTTGCCCACCTGCTGGCCCACGGCCTCGAGCGCCGCGGCCAGCTCGAGAGCCCCTGCGCCCTGGGCGGTCGCGTCCAGCTCGCCGGCGTCGCGCAGGAGGACCAACAAGTGCAGCGCCCAGCGCGGGTCGCCCTCGTCCGTGGCGGCTCGCGCGGCGCGGCGGACGGCCTCGGGGCCACCCATCAGGCGCACGCTGCGCACCGCGACGTCACGTGCCGGGACGGGGTAGAGCGCCTCGGGTCGGCCATCGAACCAGCCCAGGTGCGAGCCGTAGATGGCGCGCGCCGACCAGTCGAGCTGGCCGTAGAGCGGGGCCAGGGCGGGGTCCTCGGCCAACCCCACGGGCAGGGCCATCTCCTCGGCGATGCGGTCCACGGGCACGCCCTGGTTGGCCTGCGCCACGACCCGATCGCGCACCCACTGGATGCCGTCGCGGTACCGCGTGAGCGCCCCGGCGATCTCGTCTTCGCCCTCGAGCGGGACGGTGTGCGAAGGCACGAGGTGCAGCGGGCGCCGGGCGCGCATGGCGTCGAGCGACGCGATCCACGCGTCCACGGGGCGCGGGCTGGTCCCCCGGATCGTGTAGAGGTTGGGGAACGAGCGGTAGTAGTTGTCTCCGGGCATCAGCACGCGCGCGTCTGGGAGCCACACGAAGAGCTGGTCGTGCGTCTCGCCGTGGGCCTCCACCAGCTCGATGCGCACACCGCCGACTTCGAACGACGCCTCGCCGCTGAACGTGCGTGTGGGCATGACGATCCCGGACTCCATGGCGGCCTCCATGTCGGCCCGCCGTCCTAGCGCCGAGCAGGGCAGCTCGTCCTCGTGCACGTGCCAACCGAACTGCCGCGCCCCGCGTACCGTCTCGGCCATTCGGAAGGCGCCGTACTGCTTGATGAAGTGGTCGCGGAAGGCTTCCGTCGCCCAGACCTCGGTTCCCTCTTCCATCCACGCCGTCGCTCCGCCAATATGGTCGATGTGACTGTGCGTGAGCACGATGGCGCGGATAGCGCCGGGCGCCTCGCGCAAGAGGGCCTCGCGGGCCTCTCGGGCGCGCGACGGACTCATGCCTACATCCACCACCACGTGGCCTGCGGGAGTGGTGATCAGCATGGTGTTCGCCAGGTCGTAGCCCACCGCCACCAGGACATTGTCGCCGATGCGGAGCACCCGCGGTGGGCCGACACCCTCTTCGCAGTGGTCGCGCAGCGTCTCGGGTGTGCTCACCGCGCGCGCGGTCTGCACCTCGCGCGCGCGCGGTTGCTTGGCGAAGAACCATGTCGCGGCCGCGCCGGCTCCCAGCACCAGGATGCCGAAGGCCACGAGGCGAGCACGCGAGCGACCAGGTTTCTCGGTAGCGCTGGGGGCGCTGTCAGGAATCATGAGCTGACAATATGTTAGTAACCCACGGATGTCAATGACCCGAGACGACCAAGACCGTACTTCCACCCCTCCTGCCCCCCCCGCTCAGGCGACGCGCACCCGGCGCAGCGCCGAAGAAGCGCAGCAAGACATCCTCGACGCGGCGCAGGCGGCGTTCGAGCAGGGTGGACCCGAGGCTGTCCGTCTCAAGCCCATCGCCGAGGCGTGCGGGGTCACCCACTCCGGCGTGCTCTACCACTTCGGCTCGCGCGAGGGGCTGCTCGAGGCGCTCTTCCAACGTGCCGCCCGCGAGCTGCGCGCCGACGCCCTGGCCTCGGTGACGGGCGCCTGGTCGGGGGGGCCCATCGACCTCCGCGGCATGCTCGCGAGCGTCTACGGGCGCGTGGCCGACCCCTCGCGCGCCCAGCTGCTGGCCTACCTGCTGGCGCACGGGCGCGATCCGTTCCCGGACGCCAACGAGCAGGGCCTCGCGCGCATCGCGCAGGGGTTGTCCGCCTTCGCCTCCGCGTTCGTGAAGGACGGCAAGCTCTCCCAGGAAGACGCCGCCTTCGGGCTGGAGCTGATGACGCTGGTCATGTTCGGTGACCTGCTGATGGGCGACCACGTGCGGGCCCGCCTGCGCGACCAGCCCATCGAAGAGCAGCGCGCGCGCTTCCGAGCCCGCTTCGCCGACCTGCTGCTGGCCACGGCAGGCATCGCGCGCGAGCCGGAGTAGGCTGCGCGCCATGCCGCACACCGCAAGCTCCGTTTCGCGCTTGGACCGGCGCGCCCTGCTCAACCTCATGCAGGACGGCTTCCCCATCGACCCAGCTGCCCTCGACGACAGCGAGTACCGCGGCATCAGCTTGGGGCTGCCAGCCCCGGTCATCGCGTTGACCTGGCGCAAGTTCATGAAGACCTTCCATCGCGAGCCCAAGACGGGCGTGCTGCGGGGCTGGAACGTGCGCGTGGAACAGGACGGCGAGGACACCCCCTGCACCCCCCAGCGGCGAGGCGGCTTGGAGCGCTGCTTCGGCCACTATCAGGTGGTGCGCCCCATCGGCTACGCCATGCCCACGCCCATGTATCAGGGGCTCATGATCGACTACGGCCTCGGCGGGAACTCGCCCTTCGATCCGGTGAGCCTCACGCGCGACCCCCTGGTGGCGCTCCACGAGGGCAGCGTGGACCTGCTGCTGGGCTGCAGCTATCTCGACCTCGGCTCGCGCACGCTGCGCACGCCCAGCTTCTTTACCCTCGAGCGTGTGGGCCCACTCCGCCGTGTGGAGCCCGCCCCGCGCTAGCTCTGCCGCATCTCGAACACGCAGCCTACCGAAGCGGTGGACGGCGGGACCGGCAAGAGGCACATTCGGGGGCAAGTGGATCAAGAACTGGAAGAGCTCCGCGACGCACTCGACGCCGTCGACAGCAAGCTGGTGGACGCGCTCGTCGAGCGTCGCGACCTGGTGAAGCAAGTGGCACGCTGGAAGGTGGTGCGTGGACGCGGCATTCGTGACCCGCAGCGCGAGCAAGAGCTGCTGGAGAAGCTGGTGGCGCGGGGCGAAGCGGCGGGGCTCGACTCGCACTTCGTGAAGCGCCTCTTCCGCGAGATCATCGACCACTCGGTGCGGCTCCAGCAGGAGTACTTCTCCACCTCGGGGGACCCCAACGGCGCGCCGCGCAGGACCATCGTCGTGGCCTTCCAGGGGGGCGAGGGGGCGTACAGCCACCTGGCCGCCACGCGGCACTTCGGCGCGCGCGACGCGAAGGTGATCTACGAGGGCTTTCCCAGCTTCAAGGCCATGCTCGAGGCGGTGAAGAACGGCATGGCGGACTACGCCGTGCTGCCCATCGAGAACAGCATCGCCGGGTCCATCAACGAGAACTACGACCTGCTCGCCAAGATGGACCTGCACCTGGTGGGCGAAGAGATGCAGCGCGTGGAGCACTGCCTGATCGGCGTGGCCGAGGTGCCGCTCACCAAGATCCGCCGCATCTTCTCGCACCCGGTGGCGCTGGCGCAGTGCGGAGCCTTCTTGGCCACGCTCACCAACTGCCACGCCGAGGCCTACAGCGACACGGCGCTCTCGGTGCGGCGCGTGAAGGACGAGCAAGACCTCTCGCAAGCCGCCATCGCCAGCGAAGAGGCGGCGCGTGTGTATGGCTTGCCAGTGCTGGCCCGCAACATCGCGGACCAGAAGGACAACTTCACGCGCATGGTGATGGTGGCGAAGGAGAGCGTGGCCTACGACGCCGCGCTGCACTGCAAGACGTCGCTCATCCTGTCCACCAAGCACGAGGGCGGCGCGCTGCTGAAGGTGCTCCAGACGCTGGCCAACCACGGGCTCAACCTCACCAAGCTCGAGTCGCGCCCACAGCCGGACTCGCCCTTCGAGTACGTCTTCTACGTGGACTTCGAGGGCAACACGTCCACACCCGAGACCCAGGCCGCGCTCACCGAGCTGCGCGAGTGCACGTCGTTCTTGCGCGTGCTCGGCTCTTACCCCGCCCGCCGACCGAGCTG
This sequence comes from Sandaracinaceae bacterium, assembly GCA_016706685.1. Classification (NCBI taxonomy): domain Bacteria; kingdom Pseudomonadati; phylum Myxococcota; order Polyangiales; family Sandaracinaceae; species Sandaracinaceae bacterium. Next base: position 32,824 of record JADJJE010000018.1, read on the forward strand.
ACCATGGCCATGGCGCCCCCAACCGCCGGAGGTGGCTGAGGTGGGGCTGCTCGATCGCGTTGGCCGCTTCCTGGATGATGTCCTGCTGTTGCCGGAGGACGTGCGCGACGCGCTCGAGACGGGCGACGACGCGCTGCGCGCGGAGCTCTTCCCGGAAGCCGAGCGCATGTTCCTCGAGGTGTTGGCCACGCGCCCGGGCCTGGGGCGAGCGGCGCTCGGGCTCGCTCGCGCGCGCGCTGGCATGCGCGATGACGCGGGTGCGCTGGCCGCCCTCGAAGAGGCACGCACCCACTCCACGCTGGACCCGAGTGTGTCGCTCTGGGCAGCGCGCATGGCGCTCGACGCGGGCCGCCTGCAGCTCGCCGTGGACGCCGCGCGTGATGCGTCGCGTGCCCTGGCCGAGGAGGGCGGAGCCCGGTTCGCCGAGGCCTGCCGGTTGCGTGGCGAGGCCGAGTGGCGCCGCGACCGGCCCGACCGCGCCGTGCGCGAGTTCCGAAAGGCGTTGAGCGCCACACCCAACGACCACGCGCTCAGCGTGCGGCTGATCGAGGCGTCCGTCGCCGCGGGGCGCGCCGCGGATGGCGAGCGCGCCGCCGAGTCCCTGGACCCGAAGAACCTGTCGCCATCGGACGCTGCGCGGGTGGGTCTCGCGCTCTCGCGGGCCGGCCTTCGGGAGCTGTCGCTCAGCTGGCTGCGTCGCGCCGCCGAGTCGGGTGACGCCTCCGCGTTGATCGCCCTCGCGGAAGGTCAGCTGGCGGCCGGCCGCTTCGACGAAGCCGAGACCCACGCGCGCTCCGCGATCGCGCGCGGAGGAGGAGCGCGCGCTGGCCACCCTGGCCGACGTGCTGGTGGCTCAGCGGCGGGGACCAGACGCCGCCGAGGCCGTCTCGGCCGCGGCCCATGCCAGCGGCGACCCCGAGCTGCACCGCGGCGCCATCCGTGTGGCGGACCCGAGTGACGTCGCAGCACTCACACGCTACGCGGACGCGCTCGCTCGCGTGGCGCCCGGTGACGCGGTGGAGCAGCTGGCTCGCGGCCTCATCGCGCTCGCGCAGGGCGACGTCAGCACGGCGGCCGGCCTGGACCCCGGCGACGAGCCGCGCGGCGTGCTGCTGCGCGCAGGGGTGGCGCTGCGCCAAGGGCGCCCGGCCGACGCGCTGGCTCAGCTCGAAGCCTTCTCGCGCATCGCGCGTGGTCGCCCCTACGCCAGCGTGGACAACGCGCGCGTGGTGGAGCTCCGCAAGGCGGCGCTCAAGGCCAGCTGGACCGACGTGGCGTCGTCGGAGGTGGACCTCGCCGGGGCCATCGACGCCGTGGCCCGCTTCGCTACCCGCCAGTCGCTCGATGCCGTGACGCGGGCCGCCCGCGGGCTGCGGGACGAGCTGGACCGGCCGCTGCTCCTGGCCGTGCTCGGTGAGTTCAACGCCGGGAAGAGCACGCTCATCAACGCCATCATTGGGGCCGAGGTGGCGCCCATGGGCATCGTCCCCACCACCGCCACGCTGAACGTGCTGCGTGGCGGCGCGGCGCGGCGTGTGCGCCTGGTGCGCGTGGACGGCAGCACGCGCGAGGGCGACTACGACACCCTGCGCGACCTGCTGGCCGACGCGGCTGCTGCGGACGAGACGGTGGACCACGTGGAGATCGTGCTGCCCAGTGAGCACCTCGAGCGTGTCTGGATCATGGACGCACCCGGCACCAACGCGCTCGATCCGGCGCACGAGCGGCTGGCCCGGGAGGCCGCGCGCCGCGCCGACGCGGTGCTCTGGGTGTTCGACGCCGCGCAGGCCGGCAAGAAGACGGAGGCCAGCTTCTACTCCACGTTCCGGGGCTCCGGCCGCAAGGTCATCCCCGTCCTCAACAAGCGCGACCGGCTCTCCACCGAAGACCTCGAGCGCGTGAGCGTGGTGGTGCGCGCCAGCTGGGCCGCAGACGACGCGAGCGCCGCGCCGGGCGAGGCGATGGGCGAGCTGATCACCGTGTCGGGGCGCTCGGCCCTCAAGGCGAAGCTGGCGGCCGACGAAGCAGCGCTCGTGGCCAGCGGCTTCCCCGCGTTCCTGGCGCACCTCGACCGTGAGGTCTTCTCGCGCTCACGCGAGCTGAAGCGGCGCGCCTGTGCCTCGCGCCTGCTGGCCGTGCTCGACCAGGCGCTCGAGACCGAGCGCGCGCTGGTGGATGCGCAGGGCCGGGTGGTGGCGCGGCTCCGTGCGCGGGCCGGTCGCGTTGGCGCGCGGCAGGCAGACCTGTACGACCGCGCGCGCGACGCCGTGCGGTCCGTGATCGAGGGCGAGGACGCGGCGCTCGAGGCCGCCGCCGACGAGCTGCTCAGCGTGCTCAAGCCGCGCGGCGCCACCTTCGGGCGAAGCGCGCTGTCGGCGGACGACCAGGCGTTCCTCGGCGAGCTGCTGGAGCGGCGCTTTACCCTGGCGCTCGAGCAGACCGAGCGGCGGCTGGTGGCGCAAGTGCGTGGCGGGCTGGCTCAGGCGCTCGCGGACACGGAGGCCGACGACCCCACGCCCCCCTCGGGCGCCGATCTCGACCTCCGCGTGCGGGCGGCGCTGGGGCCCGCTTTTGCGGCCTACGCGGGGTACCAGCGCGGGCTCTTGCGCGGCGGTGGGCTGCGGCGGCTGTTCGAAGACGCCCTGCCGCGGGCGGCCGCTACCCGTGAAGGCGCCGTGCAGGCGCTGGCCACGGTGCGGGTGGACGCCCGCGCCGAGCTGGGCGGTGCGTTGCGCGACGCCCTGACCGAGCTGGCGGAGACTCTCGAGCGCACGGTGGTGGCGGAAGCCACTGACGCCGAGCGCCACGGTGAACAGCTGAGCAGCGAGGTGTTCGGGCCGCTGCGCGCGCTGCGCGAGGTGCTGGCCGAGATGATGCGGGTGGGAGACCCGCAGCCCACCGCTGGGGACGCGAAGAAACTCGCGCCTTCGCTAGATTCGTGACGGGCTGAGGGTCTATACTCGTCCTTGGCCCAATCCCGGGCTCGGAGCCTTCATGGAGATCAAACAGCAGCTCAAGCTCTCGCAGCAGCTGGTGATGACCCCCCAACTGCAACAGGCCATCAAGCTGCTGCAGATGTCCCGCATGGAGCTCACCGAGTTGGTTCACGAGGAGCTGCTCGAGAACCCGGTGCTGGAAGACTCCATGGACGGCCGGGACTCCCGCGAGGTCACCCCCAGCACCGAGGCGGTGCACCACTCGCATGATGAAGGCGGCGGCCCCACGGGGGGTCCCGAAGACTCCATGCGCACCAACACGGAGGCGGTGGACTCGAAGCGGGAAGAAATCGACTGGGAGCGCTACCTCGAGGCGCACGCACTGCAGCCCTCGATGCCGGGCTTCCGCGGCCGCATGGGCGATGACGAGATGCCGGGGTTCGAGCAGACGCTCACCCGCGCCGAAGACCTGGTGGACCACCTCGCGTGGCAGCTCCGCATGGGTGACTTCGTGGAAGACGAGCAGCGCTTCGGCGCGCTGGTCATCGGCAACCTCGACACGCGCGGCTACCTCAGCATGGACGGCGTGCCCACGGAAGAGGTGGTCCCGCGCCTGGCCGTAGAGGCCGGGCTGCACCCCGAGGACGCCGAAGAGGTCCTCAGCATGATGCAGCAGTTCGACCCGCTCGGGGTCTGCTCGCGCACGCTCGAAGAGTGCCTCGAGGTACAGGCCAAGCACTTCGGCCTGGACGAACTGTGCATCAAGGTCATCCGGCATCACCTCGGCAACCTCGAGCGCAAGAACTACGCGGCCATCGCCAAGGACCTCGAGGTCGCGGTGGAAGAGGTCTACGACATCGCCCAGATGATCGCGGAGTTCGAGCCGCGCCCGGGCCGCAACTACTTCACCGAAGAGCCGCGCTACATCACCCCGGACGTCTACGTCCACAAGGTGGGCGACGAGTACTTCGTGGTGGCCAACGACGACGGCATGCCGCGTCTGAAGATCAGCGGCTTCTACCGCTCGGCCATGTCGGGAAACCCCAAGGCCAAAGAGTACATCCAGAACAAGATGCGCAGCGCGCAGTGGCTCATCCGGAGCATCGATCAGCGCCGCAAGACCATCCTCAAGGTCACCGAGTGCATCGTGGAGAAGCAGAAAGACTTCTTCGATCTGGGCATCGAGCACCTGAAGCCCATGATCCTGCGCGACGTGGCCGAGACGGTGGGCATGCACGAGAGCACCATCTCGCGCGTGACCAGCAACAAGTACGTGCACACGCCGCGTGGTATCTTCGAGCTGAAGTACTTCTTCAACAGCGCCATCCGCCGCGAGAACGACACGGACATCGCGAGCGAGAGCGTCAAGCAGGCCATCAAGAAGATCGTGAGCACCGAGGACGAGCGCAACCCCTTCAGCGACCAGAAGCTGGTCGAGGTCCTCGCTCAGGACGGAATTCAAATCGCCCGGCGCACCGTCGCCAAGTATCGCGAGATGCTGGGCATACTTAGCAGCAGTAAACGGAAGAAATACTTTTAGCGATCGTTCTTATTTCGACACCCTAGACACGCCCCGGAGGCACGATGCGAATCAACTTCACCTTCCGCCACCTCGAACCGTCTGATGGCATCAAGGCCTACGCGACCGAGAAAATCGGCCGCTTGCAGAAGTTCCTGCGAGCCCCTCTGACCGCCGAGGTGATCGTCGGCACGGAGAGGCACCTCCACCAGGTCGACGTGAGCGTCGTGTGTGAGGGTCAGCGCTACGCAGGCACTGAAGAGTCCGAGGACATGTACGCCTCCATCGACATGGTGATCGACAAGATCGATCGCCAGGTCCGGAGCAAGAAGGACGCTGCCACCGCGAAGATGCGTCACGCCGACCAGTCGGTGCACCTCGGCAAGCACGACGCCTGAGCGCGCGTGAAGCCCCGGCGTCGCGTGGTGACCGCCTGGTCTACCGCGCGGCGCCGGCCCCGTCAGAAGCGCGCGGCGTGGTCTGCTAGCACCGCCAGCGCGGCTTCCACGGAGTCTGCCGCCACCAGGAGCGCGCGCACCCGCTCGTCTCGAACGGTCCGGCTCACCCGCGCCAGCGCCTTGAGGTGCTCGCTGGGCTGATCGAGTGGGCCCAGGATGGCGACTGCCAGCGTGACCGGGTCACCGTCGATGGCGTCGAAGTCCACGCCCTGTGGGATGATGGCCAGCACTGCGCGCATCTCCTTGAGTTTCGCGAGCCGGCCGTGAGGGATGGCCACGCCGCTCCCGGCGCCCGTGCTGGCCAGCCGCTCGCGGTCCTCCAGGACCTTGAGCACGGCGGCGGCGGAAAGCGCGGGGTCGTCGGCGGCGAAGGCGTCGGCGATGGTGCTCATGAGCGCGAGCTTGTCCTTGGGCGTCACGCCGAGAAGGATCCGCTTGGCACTCAGGAGTTCCACCAACATGCGTGGGCGCAGCACTACCGCAGCGCTGCGAGCAATGCAACGCGATCCAGCGCGCCCGCTCAATCGTTGCGCGGATCGTCGAGGCCGGCGTCGCGGTGTAGTGAGCGAACGAAGTCACGGGCCGCGTGGCGTCCGGCCCGCTTCAGCAGTTGGTTGCGCGCCGCCACCTCGAGGATGACGGCCATGTTCCGGCCCGGGCGCACGGGGATGCGCAGCATGGCGAGCTCCACCCCGAGCAGGGTGCGCCGCAGCTCGTCCAGCCCGAGCCGCTCGAAGTGGTCGGCGTCGTCCCAGTGGCAGAGCTCCACCACCAGCTCCACGGGGGCACGGTCACGCACGGCGGTGGCGCCGAAGAGATCGCGCACGTTCACGATGCCGATGCCGCGCAGCTCGATGTGGTAGCGCAGTCGCGGCGGCGGCGCGCCGTGGATCTCGTTGCTGGGCGTCCGTGTGAGCAGCACGTTGTCGTCCGCGATCAGGCGATGGCCGCGCTCCACCAGCGCCAGCGCCGTCTCGCTCTTGCCGATGCCGCTCGGGCCCGTGAGCAAGACGCCCACGCCGTGCACCTGCACCAGCACGCCGTGGACGGACTCGCGCGGCGCGAGGATGTCGTCGAGGGCGTTGTGCAGCGTGGCGATGGTGCCGCTCGAGCGCGGCTGCGAGACGGCGAGCGGGGTGCCCGTGGCCTCGGCCGACGCCAGCAGCTCGGGGAAGGGCGTGGCGCCACGGGTGACCACGATCAAGCTCGGGCCCATGGCCAACAGCACGCCCAGCTTCTTCTGCCGCTCGGCCTCGTCGAAGGTCTCGAGGTAGCTCATCTCCGTGCCGCCCAGCAGCTGCACGCGCGTGGGGACGAGCCCCACTCGGTGACCGGCCAGCACCAGGCCCGCCTTCTGGACCCGCGGGTGCGTGATGCGCCGCTCGAGCCCGGCGCTGCCCGCCACCAGCTGCATGTCGGCGGCCACCTTGGGGACCGCCAGCAGCTCCTGGGTGGTGGTGTGCCGGGGAGGCGCCGGGCGCGCGCTCGGCCCGCGTTCGTGCTCGCTCATGGCGCGAGGCTAGCAGGTTAGGTTCCTGCTAGACTCGCTCGCGTGTCGGGCTTGCACGTCGTCGTAGTCACGGGGCTCTCTGGAGCAGGGCGCAGCACTGCCCTGCGTGTGCTGGAAGACCTCGACTTCTTCTGCGTGGACAACCTGCCGCCCAGCCTGGCCCCGGCGCTTCTGGACACGCTCGCGGGAGACGCCGTCACGCGCGGGGTGGGCCTCGGCATCGACGTGCGCACGGGCGGGCTGCTGGAAGGAACCAGCGGCGTGCTGGACGGGCTCACCAGCAGCGGCCACCAGGTGGAGGTGCTCTTCCTGGACTGCGCGGACGAGATCTTGGTGCGGCGCTTCAGCGAGACGCGGCGCCCGCACAAGCTCGCGCCGGGCGGTGAGCTGTGGGAGGCCATCCAGACCGAGCGCACTCGGCTCTCCAAGCTGCGCGCCCGCGCCACGCACGTGGTGGACACCACCCGCTTGAGCGTGCACGACCTGCGCCGCGCCATCGTGGACTTCGTGGAGCGCGGGGCCGCGGGTGCGCGCATGGTCACGCGGGTGGTCTCGTTCGGCTTCAAGTACGGCATCCCCACGGACGCGGACCTGGTGTTCGACCTGCGCCACCTGCCAAACCCCTACTTCGAGCCGGCGCTGCGCGCCGAGAGCGGGCTCGACCCCAGCGTGGCGCGCTACGTGCTGGACGCGCCGGCCACCCAGGAGCTCTACGCGGACATCCGGCAGCTGCTGACGCACGCGCTGCCGCGCTACGAGAAAGAGGGCAAGAGCTACCTCACCATCGCGCTCGGCTGCACGGGCGGCAGGCACCGCTCGGTGGCCACGGCCGAGGCGCTGGGCGCCGAGCTGCGCACGCTCGGGCGCGAGACGTGGGTGGTGCACCGCGACGTCGAGCGGGTGAAGGGGTGAGCGAGCCCGGAGACCAGCGCGCCGAGGCCCGCGTCATGATCGTGAACCGCCTCGGACTCCATGCGCGCGCCGCGTCGAAGCTGGTGGCCCTGGCCTCGCGCTTCCGCGCCGCCGTGGAGCTCTCCAAGGACGAGCACCACGTGGACGCCAAGAGCATCATGGGCGTGCTGCTGTTGTGCGGGACGCCAGGCTCCACCATCACCGTGTCGGCGTGGGGCACGGACGCTCAAGCCGCCGTGGACGCGCTGGTGGCGCTGGTGAGCGACCGCTTCGGGGAGGCCGAGTGAGCGACGGCCTGTCGCTCCGGGGTGTGGCGGTGTCGGTGGGCATCGCGCTCGGGCCTGCGTGGGTCATGGCACGCGTCCGTCCTGCAGGAATCCGCCGAGTGGCCCGCGCTGGCGTCGCGTCCGAGCTGCGGCGCTTCGGGGCGGCCATCGAGCGCGCGCACGCCGAGCTGGAAGACGCCATCGCGGCCGCCGCGTCGGTCCCGAGCGCGCCGCTGCGCGACATCCTCGAGGCGCACCGGCAGCTCACCTGCGACCCCACGCTGCGCGCCCGTGTGGAGCGCCTGATCGGAGACGAGCTGCTGGACGCCGAGAGCGCGCTCCAGCAGGTGATGGGCGGCTTCGCCCGCACGCTCGAGACCTCCGACGGGGCGTACCTGCGCGAGCTGGCCCACGACATCGAGCAAGTCACCGGTTACTTGGTGGACGCCCTCGCGGGCCACAAGCCGGTGGCCGAGCCTCCGCCCGGGGTGGTGCTGGTGGTGCGTGACCTGCCTCCGCGCGAGGCGCTGCGCATGCGTGAGCGCGGCGTGGTGGGGTTGGTGGCCACGCGTGGGAGCGCCACCAGTCACACCGCCCTCTTGGCACGTGCGCTGGGCATCCCCGCCGTCGTGGGGGTGCGTGACGCGCTGACGTCCATCGAGACCGGCACGCCGCTGGCGGTGGACGGCTTCGCCGGGGTCTGCCTCGTGCGCCCGAGCGAGGAGCAACAGCTGCGCGCGCGCGCACGGGCCACGCGCTTCGACATGTTCCTGCGGGGGCTGGCCGACCGCGCGCACGAGCCGCTGCGGACAGCAGACGGCCACGCGGTGGACCTGCGCGCCAACATCGAGCTCCCGTCCGAGGGGAGCGCGCTCGGGGAGCGAGGCGCTGCGGGCGTCGGGCTCTTTCGCACCGAGTACCTCTTCCTGGCGGGGCCGAGCTTGCCCTCCGAAGGTGCCCAGGCGCGGTCCTATGCGCAGCTGCTGCGCGATGTGGCGCCGCACCCGGTGACCTTCCGCACCTTCGATCTGGGCGCCGACGAGCTGCGCGAGGGGCTCCCGCGGGCGGCGCGCGAGGGGCAGCCGTCTCCCAACCCTGCGCTCGCCCCACGTGGCCTGCGCTTCGCCCTCGAGTCGCACGAGCTGCTGCGCGCCCAGCTGCGCGCCACCTTGCGGGCCAGCGCCGAGGTCGACGGCGCCCGCGCCGAGCTGCTCTTCCCCATGGTCGTGAGCCGGCGCGATCTTCTCGCTGCGCTCGGCATCTACGCCGAGGAGCGCGAGGCCCTCACGCGCGCCGGCCTCGTGCTCCCGCCCATCCCCATCGGCGCCATGATCGAGGTCCCGGCTGCGGTGCTCATGGTGGACGTGTTCCTGCCACACGTGGACTTCGTGGCCATCGGCACCAACGACCTGCTCCAGTACAGCCTCGCCGTGGACCGCGCGGATCCGGCTTCGGCGCGCTGGGCGCGCGCGTTCGAGCCTGCGCTGCTGCGGGCCATCTACCACGTCATCGCCCAGGCCCAGCGCGCTGGGAAGCCCGTGCGGGTGTGCGGTGACGCGGCGGCGGATCCCATCGCCCTGCCCATCCTGCTCGGCCTCGGCGCGCGCCAGCTGTCGGTGCCTCCTCCAGCGCTGCCCGTGGCGGCGGCCACCATCCGGCGGCTGACCCTCGAAGGCCTCGAGCCTTTGGCCCAAGAGGCGATCCGCATGGGCGATGCAGCCGACGTGGAGCAGCGCGTGGTGGCGCAGCTGAGTGGTGTGCTGGCGGACCTTTGGGTGGAGCAGGGGTACTCGCCCGGCGAGGGGTGAGCGGGGGGATTGGCACCCACGGCTCGAGCCTGAAGAGTCTACACATCTTGCTAGGGGCCCAGTTCGCCTTGCAGCAAGGCACTATGGGCACCCCCGGCTGGAAGCCGAGGGCAGCAAACCAGGCCTGGGCGACCTGAAAGTCCGCCCCTGCGGGTCGGACTAGATGGCCGCGAGTCGGTGCCGTTCTACCAAGGGTACCCGGACCCCGGGTCTCGTTCCCTTGGGGCCGATGAGTTCACATCGGGAACCTCCAGTGGGTGCCTGTGTCCGGCCACCTTGGGTAGAACAAACCCCGCTGTCCGCCACGTAGTCCCCTGCCGCAGGCGGGGGACTTTCGGAAGTACGATCACGTGGTTTGCTGCCCACGGCTTCAGCCGTGGGTGCCCATTGTGGCTTGCAGCAAAGCGAATTGGCGCCGGCCGCTAGAGCACCCGCGCGCGCAGCTCTGGCGAGGGCACGATGCACGTGGTGCTGGCGCCGAACAGGCGGTACCGCACGCGCGCGAAGAGCCGGTACTGCAGGTTCAGGAGCACCAGCGGGACGAAGCGCAACAGCACCGCGACGCGGAACAGCGCTGGCCAGATCAGGCGCCCCGCCGCGCCGTCCAGGTGCAGGCGCTCGCGCTCCGTGCCCGCGTCGGTCACGAGGTAGACGCTGTCGATGTCGGTCGGGTCGTGCTGGTTCCGCGTGAGGATGGCCTGGCCCAGGGCGGACTGGATGTGCACGAAGAAGAAGCGCTCGGCGCGATCGTGCTTGGCGATGGTGGCGACCAGGCGGTTGCAGAAGATGCACAGCCCATCGACGAGGATGATCGACTTGCCGAGCGCCGCGGTGGGGAGCTGCGCGCCGGAGGTGAGCGTTGCGGTGTCCATGACCTCTCCACGCGCGGCGGCAGGGATCGGTTACACATGCCTTGGACCCGAGCTACTTCGCGCGCGTGCCAGGGGCGACGTCGTCGCTCGCGCCCAGCAGCCGCAGGCCGCCTTCCACGTCGGTGGCCAGGATCATGCCCTGCGACATGAGCCCCGCGAGCTTGCGGGGGGCCAGGTTGGCCACCACCACCACGCGCTTGCCCAGCATCTGCTCCGGGCTGAAGTGCTCGGCGATGCCCGCCACGATCTGCCGCGGCGTGCCTTCGCCGAGGTCCACCTCGAGGCGCAGCAGGCGGTCCTTCTTGGGCACCTTCTCGGCGCTGAGCACCAGGCCCACGCGCAGGTCCACCTTGGCGAAGTCGTCGAACTCGATGGTGCCGTCACCTGCGGACGCCGCGGTCTCGCTGGCCTCGGCCGCGGGCGCCTTGCTCTCTTGCGCCTGCGCGGCCTTGGCGCGCTTCTCGGCCTTGGTCGGCTTCGGGGCCGCGTCGGCCGCCGCCTCGGGCACCAGCCGCGCCAAGAGCGCCTCTTCCTGCTTCGCGTCGATCTTCGGGAATACGGGCTTGCCCGCGGTCACCTCGGTGCTGGCGGCCAGCTCACCGAAGCGCGAAGGCCAGGCGTCCACGCCCACGGCCGGCACCAACGGCCCGAGGCCGATCTGCGCGCGCAGCTCGTTGGCCTTGTTGGGCATCACGGGCGCCAGCATCAGCGACAGGAAGCGCACGCTCTCGAGCGTGACGTAGGCCACCTCGGCCAGGCGCCCGAGCTTCGCCTCGTCCTTGCTCAGGTTCCAGGGCTCCTCGTCGTTCACGTACTTGTTGGCCGCGTCGATGAGCTCCTTGATGGCGTCGAGCGCGCGGTTGATGTTCACGCCGTCGAGGCTCTCTCGCACCTGCGTGGCCACCGACTCCGCCAGCGCGGCCAGCGCTGCGTCGGCCCCGGTGAGCGTGCCCACGGCGGGCACCTTGCCGTCGAACTTCTTCAAGAACGGCAGGATGCGGTTCAGCAGGTTGCCGAGGCCGTTGCCCAGCTCGTTGTTGTAGCGAGCGATGAGGTTCTTGTGGTTGAAGTCGCCGTCCTGCCCGAAGCTCACCTCGCGCAGGAAGTAGTAGCGCAGGATGTCGCTGCCGAAGGCCTCCACCAGCGGCGCGGGCGGCAGGAAGTTGCCGAGGCCCTTGCTCATCTTCTCGCCGTTCACCGTGAGCCAGCCGTGCGCCCACACCTGCGAGGGCAGGCGGATGCCGGCGCTCATCAGGAACGCGGGCCAGAAGATGGTGTGGAAGCGCAGGATGTCCTTGCCCACGATGTGGACGATGTTCGCGTCGGCGCCCCAGAACTCGTCATACAGCGGCGCTTCGCCGGGCTCGGCTGGTCCACCCAGCGCGGAGAGGTAGTTGGTGAGCGCGTCCAGCCACACGTACATGACGTGGCTGGGCTCGTTCGGCACCGGGATGCCCCACGAGAAGCTCGAGCGCGAGATGCTGAGGTCCTTGAGGCCACTCCGCACGAAGCTCTTCACCTCGTTGAAGCGGCCCTCGGGCTTCACGAAGTCGGGGTGCGCGTCGTAGTAGGCGAGCAACTTGTCGGTGTAGGCGCTCAGCTTGAAGAAGTAGCTCTTCTCGCGGATCTTCTCGACCGGCTTCTTGTGGTCCGGGCAGATGTTCCCCTCGAGCAGCTCCTTCTCGGTCTTGAAGCTCTCGCAGCCCACGCAGTACCAGTCCTCGTAGTCGGCCAGGTAGATGTCGCCCGACGCCACGAGCTTCTCCCACAGGCGCCGCGCGCCCTGCTTGTGGCGCTCCGACGTGGTGCGGATGAAGTCGTCGTTGGTGATGTCGAGCAGCTTCCAGGCTTCCTCGAACGGCGGCACCATGCTGTCGACGAACTCCTGCGGCTCGCGGCCCAGCTCCTGGGCGCGGCGCTCGATCTTGAGCCCGTGCTCGTCGAGGCCCGTGAGGAAGCGCGTGGGCTGCCCGCGCAGGCGGTGGTAGCGCGCCAACATGTCCGCCGCCGCCGTGCTGTACGCGTGCCCGATGTGGGGCTTGTCGTTGACGTAGTAGATCGGGGTGGTGACGTAGAAGGGCTTCATGGTGCGCTCGGCTCTCCGGGACTGGCCTGTTACCAGGATTCCGGGGCATGGGCACCCCCCCGCTCGAGCGAGCCCGCGTGTTCGTCGTCACTCGGGCAGGAACCGCACGCACTGCTCGTCGGGCAGCGTGGGCTCGCGGGTGACGCGCAACAACGCCTCCCCGCGGTAGCCGCGAATCGCGATGCGGTACTCGCCGCGCACCACCTCGCTGGGATCGGCCGAGCGGAAGAGGGGCCGGCGTTCGAACACCACGGGCAAGAACGAACACTCGCGGCAGACGGGAGCCAGCTGGGGGCAGCGTCGTTCCTCGAAGGTGATCAGCGCGCCGCGTCCCTCGTGCGTGGTGGAGGAGGCCAAGAAGTTGAACGCCACCACCCACTCACAGCGCATCGAGCCGGTTCCGTGCCAGTACCCTGCCACCTCGGCGATGTCGGCGACATTGACCTGAACCGGGATGCACAAGTCGATGTAGTGGAACGCGCCTCCGAACTCGCGCGGATCACAGTCGTCGAGTGACAGCGGCCCGAGGTCCACGCCGATGTCGGCGGAGCACTCGACCGGCCCAGCGTCGGTGCGTTCGCCCACTTCGTGGCTCAGCGCGCAGCCAGCCCCGAGTGCGGCCAGCGCGACCACGACGAAGGCCACACGTCCCGTCACGGTGGCATCACCATCCGAGCGGTGAAGCCATCTACACACGGCTCCATGTCTGCGCACCCTGAGTCGTCACTTGGGCGGAACATCCGATAGACGACCCACGGGGGGATGCTCCCCTCGCCAGGGTCGGTGTAGGGATCACCGCGGTCGGGGTCGGTGCCTCCGCTCACCACGACCAGCCAGTAGCCACTGCACTCTCCGAACTGCGCTGACGAAGCGCCGAGAAGCAAGTGCCCTTCATCTATCGCCAACTCGCTGGAGTAGTAGAGCGTCGCGCGATCCAGCGTGGAGTCGTCGGACGGAAGGTCGAATGGAATGCTCACCGTCCCGATCTGAGCATCCGCAGTCATGAGTGCGCACGTGAAGCCCTCGATTCCAACGCCAACATTGGACATGGAAATTCGCGCTCCGGGGACCATGGGGTCGAAGTCCGAGCAACGCGGATAGTCATCGTAGCCAATCGCGAACGACAGCACTGTGTCGTAGTAGGGGATGCCTGGAGCGCCTACTCGGTCGACGAGTTCAATGACGGGCATCTCGCGGCGAAGGTGGTAACAGTCGTTGGTATGATCACACCCTACCAGGATCAACGTGGCGAACGACGCGGTGATGTGCGTGGCTCGGGTGCGAGTGGATAACGATGTCATATGCCCCAATGGTGCACGACGAACGCCACATGTCGCTTCACGGTTGCATCACCATCCGCGCGGTGAAGCCATCCACGCACGGCTCCATATCCACGCACCCTGGGTCGTCGCTCGGGCGGAACATCCGATAGACGGTCCAAGGGGGGAGGCTCCCCTCGCCAGGGTCGGTGTAGGGATCACCGCTGTCGGGGTCGATGCCGGAGCTCACCACGACCAGCCAGTAGCCGCTGCACTCTCCGAACTGCGCTGATGAAGCGCCGAGAAGCAAGTCGCCTTCGCCTCTCCGCAGCTCGCTGAAGTAGTAGAGCGTGGCGCCATCCAGCATGGAGTCGTCGAACGGAAGGGCGAATGGAATGCTCACTGCCCCGATCTGAGCATCCGCAGTCATGAGTGTGCAGACAAAGCGCTCGGCCCCAACGCCAACATTGGACATGGAAATACGCGCTCCGGGGACCATGGGGTCAAAGGCGGAGCACCGCGGATAGCGCTCGTAGCCGATCGCGAACGAGAGCACTGTGTCGTAGTAGGGAATACCTGGAGCGCCTATTCGATCGACGAGTTCAATGACGGGCATCTCGCGACGCAGGTGGAAACAGTCGTTAGTATGCTCACATCCTGCCAGGATCAACGTGGCGAACGACACGATGATGTGCGTGGCTAGGGTGCGGGAACACCGCGATGTCATGCGCGCCCAATGGTGCGCGCAGAATCGCCAATGCGTGGCCGTCACGAGCGGGAGCGTCACCCCATCACGGACACCAGCACCCCATTCGCTCACGGAATGTCCCAACGCTCGTCGTCCTTGACCGACAGTGTCGATGTCCCTCAGCTCGAAGTCAACGCTGGGCGGGTCCCGGCCTGCACCTGCCGGACCTGCCAGCGCGGCTCAGCGGAGGGGACTGCCCACCACTCGAACCGTCGTTCCCCATGATCACGTGCCCCCCGCGTGGATTGGGTTGACGCGCAGACCACCCGCGCGGCAGGTTTGGGCCATGCGGTACAAGAAATCGGCCGTGAGCTCGTCTCAGATCGTGCAAGCGGCCATCCGGGTGCTCGCGCGTCAGGGCTACGCGCGCACCAGCCTGATGGACATCGCGCGCGAGGCGGGGATGAGCAAGGGGGCGGTGCACTACCACTTCCCCACCAAGGAGTCGCTCATCGAGGTGGTGCTCACCACGGCCACGGACGCGGTGCAGCAGCGCACCATCGCGGCGTGGAGCTCGGGAGGGGACCCGCTGCAGTCGCTGCACAACAGCCTGGAAGAGCTGTGGAAGGCGCGCGCCGAGCGCACCGACGAAGCCCTGGTGGTGGCCGACCTGCTGGCCCAGAGCCTGTACGACGACAACCTGCGCCCGCACCTGGCGGACTACTACCGGCTCGCGGCCGAGCAGATCTACGAGTACCTCAGCGCCGAGCTCAACCGGATTGGCATCAAGCCCGCCATCCCCATGGAGATCCTGCCGCGCATCGTCATCGGGCTGTTGGACGGGCTGGTGATGCAGGCCTTCGTGGAGCCCGACGTGCTCAACGCCGCGGACGTGGTGCGCGCGGTGGAGTCGCTGGGCCTCGCGCTCTTCGGCGTGGCGAGGCCGCCCGCGTGACGCTCCGCGAGCCGGCCGGCGCCGGAGCCGGCACCTACTTCGAGGGCATCCACGCGCAGCCCCACGCGCTGTCCGTGCTCACGTCGGCGCTGCGCACGGGGCGCGTGGCCTCGTCGTATCTCTTCGAGGGCCCCGCTGGGGTGGGCAAGCAGCTGGCGGCACTGGCGCTGGCCAAGGCGCACCTCACGCAGCTCGGGGCCAGCCCCGACACCATGCTGCGCGTGGCGAGCGGCAACCACCCCGACGTGCGCGTGTTCGAGCCCCGTGAAGAGGGCAAGGGCAACGTGCAGGTGGCGTACCTGCGCGAGGAGATCCTGCCGCTCGCGCAGTACGCGCCCTTCGAGGCGCAGGCCACGTTCTTCATCTTCCCGCGCGCCGACGTGTCGTTCCCCGAGACGGTGCCAGGGGCCGCCAACGCGCTGCTCAAGACGCTGGAGGAGCCGCGCCAGGCGGTGCACTTCATCCTCTTGGCCGAGCGCCCGGACCGGCTGCTGTCCACCATCCGCTCGCGCTGCCAGCGGGTGCGCTTCTACCCGCTGCCGCACGAAGAGCTGGAGCGCATCCTGGCGAAGCACGACATCGCCCCCGAGCTGCGTGGCCCCGCCATCGCGCTGTCCGGTGGGAGCGCCGAGCGCGCGCTGCGGCTGTCCGAAGACGGCGTGGCCGACCGGCTGCTGAAGCTCGCCTTCCAGGTGGACGACGTGACGCGCGGCGCTCGGGTGGGGGACTACGTGGACGCGGCCGCCGCGCTCGCGGCCGAGACCGATGTGCAGCAGGGCCTCGACACGCTGGTGGCCTTCTACCGCGACATCGCCGCGGCCGCGCTGGGCGCTCGCCCCGAGGAGCTGGCCTTCCGCCACGTGGCCGGCGAGATCGAAGCGCGCGCTCGCACCCTGGGCGCACGTCGCGCAGCGGCACGCGTAGCGGCCATCACCTCGGTGTTCGAGGGCCTCGACCGCAACGCCAACCCACGCGTCACCATGGACGCCCTAGTCTACGAGCTCCGCCATGCGCACTAAGCCCCCGCCCCCGCCGCCCGAGCCGCCGTTCGACGCCATCCTGCTGGTCTCCTTCGGCGGCCCCGAGGGCCCGGACGACGTCATGCCGTTCCTCGAGAACGTCACCCGCGGCAAGCCCGTGCCGCGCGAGCGCCTCTTGGCGGTGGCCGAGCACTACCACCACTTCGGCGGCAAGAGCCCCATCAACGACCACTGCCGCGAGCTCATCGCGGCGCTGCGCGTGGAGCTCACGGCGCATGGCGTGGACCTGCCCATCTACTGGGGCAACCGCAACTGGCACCCGCTGCTGCCCGACACGCTGCGCGAGATGCAGCGCGATGGCGTGCAGCGCGCGGTGGCGGTGTTCACCAGCGCCTTCAGCAGCTACAGCGGCTGCCGGCAATACCAAGAGAACATCGCGGCGGCGCAGGCCGAGGTGGGGCAGGGCGCTCCGCGCGTGGACAAGGTGCGGCCGTTCTTCCACCACCCCGGCTTCCTGCAGGCCGTCACCGAGCGCACGCGCGACGCGCTGGCCACGCTGCCCGAAGCGCAGCGCGCACAGGCGCACTTCCTCTTCACGGCGCACAGCATCCCCAACGCCATGGCGGCCACGTGCGCCTACGAGGCGCAGCTCGCGGAAGCCTCACGCATCGTCGCGGACGCGGTGGGCGCCGCCAGCCACGAGCTGGTGTACCAGAGCCGCTCGGGCCCGCCGCAGGTGCCGTGGCTCGAGCCCGACGTCACCGACCACCTGGCCACCGTGGCGGCGCGCGGTGTCTCCGCCGTGGTGGTGGTGCCCATCGGGTTTCTGTCCGACCACGTGGAGGTGCTTTGGGACCTCGACGAAGAGGCGCGCGAGAAGGCGCTGTCGCTGGGGCTCACGTTCGCGCGTGCCGGCACGGTGGGCTCGCACCCGGCCTTCGTGGCGGCGCTGCGCGAGCTGGTGCAGGAGCGGCTCATCGAGAGCACGGAGGCGCGGGTCACGCCGCGCTTCGTGGGCGTGGGGCCAGCGCTGCCATCCACGTGTCCGCCCGGCTGCTGCGCCTACAACCCGCAGAGGCCTATGGCGCGACCGTCGTGACCGTCAGCTCGCGGCACACGGCGCTCCCTTGGTCGAAGCCGGGAGTCCCGGTGCTCTGGCGGCCCGTGATGCCTGCGACCAGCCAGCCGACCGGGCAGGCGCCCGGGTTCAGCGTGGTGAATCGCGGCACGCCCAGCGTGGTGACCGGGCCGCGCGCGAGCCCGTAGGCCCCTTGTGAGCCCGTGATGGTCAGGCTGGTGCACTCGATCATGCCGCCCGTCGAGTAGATGCGCGTCACGAACGTGTCCTCCGGACAGACCAGGTCCGACGTGGAGGTGGTCCAGCTGCTCGATGCCGTGTTGTCCCCCACCAACGCCGCGTTCGAGGTGAACCCGGTGGTGGTGACCACGTAGGAGAACGGCGCCGGCGCCACGCTCTCGACCGCCGGTGTGGCACAGATGGCCCTCATGCCGTTGAGAGGCCCATCCCCCATGCCCCCCATGTAGAGGACCACGTGGAGTCGAACCCCAACCATGTATTGGCCGGCCGCGCAGAGGCCGCTCTCGGCGCTCGACGAGCCGTTGGTGGCGTTGAACTCGATCGTGCTCTGGCCGGCCCCCGCCGCGAGGCCGTTGGCGCACAGCTCGTCGGTCCGGTTGTCGCAGTCGTCGTTGACGGCGTTGCAGATGTCCGTGGCGCTCGGGTTCACCGTCATGAGCGCGTCGTTGCAGTCGGTCCTGGGGAACCCCATGGTGCACATCGCGCCGCTCGTCCGGGCGAAGCCATCTTGGTCCGCGTCTTCGCTCGTCTGCACCGCGCCTCCGACTGAGCAGTCCGAGTCGATGCGGTCGCACGTCTCGGTCGCGCCGGGGTAGGTCGTCTCCTCGGCGTCGTCGCAGTCGTCTTCGGGGAGCCCGCCGCTGCAGCTGCCGCCGATGGGGGCGTGACCGTCGCTGTCACCGTCTTCGGCGGTGTCCACTCCGCCGCCGAGAGAGCAGTCGTCGTCGCGCCGATTGCACACTTCCGCGGCGCCCGGGTACATGATCATGTCCGTGTCGTCGCAGTCGTCGGCGGGGAAGCCGCCGTTGCATGCCGCGCCGATGGGTGCGTGGGCATCCATGTCGGCGTCCTCGGACGCCACGAGGCCTCCGCCCGACGAGCAGTCGTTGTCGAGGCGGTCACACAGCTCGGGCGCGCCTTGGTACACGCTCCCTACCGCGTCGTCACAGTCGTCGCGTGGCAGGTCGCCCAGAGAACAGGCGGCGTCGAGCGCCGCATGCCCGTCCATGTCCACGTCCTCGAGGGGCTCCGCGCCGCCGCCGTCCGAGCAGTTGTTGTCCACGCGGTCGCACAGCTCCGGCGCGCTCGGGAAGGTGGTCGCGGCGTCGTCGTCACAGTCGGTCGCGCGGGTGCTGCGGCCTGCGACGGGGACGCAGGACAAGACCGTGGGCTCGCCCGGGTCGCCGTAGGTGTCGCCGTCCGCGTCCACGTACCAGGGGACGTCCACGGTGCCCTCGTCCGTGCGCGTGTCGCAGTCGTTGTCGAGCACGTCGCAGATCTCGGGGGCGCCCGGGTTGCTCGCGGCGTTGCCGTCGTCGCAGTCGCTGTTGTTGCTCACGAGGTTGCCGCCGGTCACGCAGCCCATCACGGGGGCAGCGCTCGCGTCGCCCGCGCCGTCTTGATCCACGTCGGGGTACAGGTTGGAGATCAGGTCCTCGTCGGTGTCCCCGTCGCAGTCGTTGTCGAACGTGTCGCACACCTCGGAGGTGTTCGGGTTCACCGTGGGGTTGTTGTCGTTGCAGTCCGTGCCGCAGTTCAGGGCGTCGCCGTCCACGTTGCAGCAGCGGTCGTCCGGCGTGTTGTCCATGTCCTGGTCGCGGTAGCCGAACGTCAGCGGGTCGCAGTCTTCGTCGTGCTGGGTGGTGTCGCAGACCTCGGTGTTGCCGGGGAAGCGCAGCGAGTCCGAGTCGTCGCAGTCGTCGCCGCCGCAGAGCAACGCGCGGTGCCCGTCGCTGTCGGCGTCCTGCGTCACCGCGCAGTCGGTGGTGCACGCCTCTTCGGCCTCCGAGCAGAGCTGCCCCGCGAGGCAGGCGCCCCCTGCGGGAGCCACGCAGCCGCGCGCATCGGCGGAGGGGGAAGCCGGGGCGCACACGCTGACGCCCGTGCAGAAGAGGCCGTCGTCGCAGTCGTCGGCGGTCACGCACAGCGCGCCGGCGTCGTCGCCCGGGGCGGGGCCGTCGCCTCCGCAGGAGGCGAGCGTGAAGAGCAGGAGGACAGCGGCGCGGGGGGGAAGCTGCGAAGCCATGCGCCACGATATCACGGCTCCGCTCTGGACCCCCGGAGATGCCACGCAGACGGCGCCGTGCGTGGTATCAAGGCAATTCGTGGACTGGAACGACGTCCGATACTTCCTGGCGCTGGCCCACACCGGCACCGTCCGAGCGGCGGGCGTGGCGCTCGGCGTCAGCCACTCCACCGTGCTGCGTCGCGTGGAGGCGCTGGAAGAGCGCCTCGGCGCGCGCCTGTTCGACCGCAGCCGCGATGGCTACACGCTGTCCGACGCCGGGCGCCAGATGCTCGCGGGGGCGGAGCGCATCGAGGCCGAGATGGCCGCCCTCGAGCGCGGCGTGGTGGGCCAGGACGAGCGCCTGCAGGGGCCCGTCAGCATCACGTGCAGCGATGCCTACATGTCGCGCATCCTCGTGACGGCGCTGGCAGGGCTCACCCGCGAGCACCCCGGCATAGAGCTCGCGCTCACCATCGACGGCCGCCCCTTCGACCTGGCGCGGCGCGAAGCGGACATCGCGGTACGAGCGCTGGCGGTCGATGGCGTGCCCCCCGAGTTTCTGCTGGGACAGAAGGTGGTCCCCATCATGCTCTCTAGCTACGTGGGCGTGGCGCACGCCGCCAGGTTGGATCCGGAGCTGCCCGGCAGCAGCCCGCGCTGGGCCTCCTACGACGACCGCAAGCTGCAGGAGTCCATGATCGCGGGCTCGAGCCATCCGAGCGTGCCGGCGTGGGGCTCGTTCGCCTCGGTGGAGCTCATGGTGCAGGCCGCCGAGCACGGACTCGGGCTCGCCATGCTGCCCACCTACGTGGGCGACCGCGTGCCCGCGCTGCGCCGACTCGCGCGTCCCGACCTGCGCCACGTGGGGGACTTCTGGGTGCTGAGCCACCCCGACCTGCGCGACAACGCCCGTATTCGGAAGACGCGCGCCGCCGTGGCGGACGCACTGCGGGCCGAAGCCACGCTGTTCCGCGGCACCCCTGACCAGTGAGATGGTGCGCGCCTGCACCAGCCCGTCCCGAACTCACACCGAGCGTGGCGCGTCTCGTCCGCGTAGCTTGTGCGTCGAGGAACTTCACATGACCGACAACGCCCTATTCTGGAATGGAATCGCCGAGAAGTACGCGCGCACACCGGTGGCGAACCCGGCCGCCTTCGACCGCAAGATCGCGCTCACCAAGGGCGCGCATGCGGCCCGAGCACCACCTGCTCGAGATCGGCTGCGGCACGGGCTCGCTCGCGCTGCGGCTCGCGCCCAGCGCCGCCCAGATCCACGGGCTCGACATCTCCACGGAGATGGTGCGCATCGCGCGTGGCAAGGCGGCCGCTGCCGGCGTGGACAACGTCACGTTCCACGTCGGGCCCTTCGACGACTCGTTCACGGCCTTCGCACCCGAGTCGTTCGACGGCATCTGCGCCTACAGCATCTTGCACCTGATGGAGGACCGCCCCGCCGCGCTCGCGCGCATGTTCTCCCTGCTCAAGCCGGGCGGGTTCTTCGCCTCGTCCACGGCCGTCCTCGGGGAGTCGCTCGTGCCCTACCGGCCGATTCTCGCCGTGGCGCGCGCGTTCGGGAAGGCGCCCGAGGTGGTGACCGTCCTGCGCAAGAGCATGCTCGAGGCCGAGGTGCGCGCTGCCGGCTTCGTGGACGTGCAGCAGCCCGACGTGGGGGCGGAGCCGACCATCGCGTTCATGCTGGCCACCAAACCTCTCGGCTAGCGCCTGCGAGTCGGCTTGTGGCTCGCTCCGGGCCGCACTACCACGCACGCACCGTGCGAGTCGTCCTCTTCGTTGCCCTGGCCAGCCTCCTCTCGGCGTGCAGTGCCGCCGCGCCGCAGCCGGTCCACCCTGTCTCGCGGGTCATCGTGGTGGGAGCTGGCATGTCCGGCATCGCCGCCGCCCGCGCGCTGCACGCCGCCGGCCACGAGGTGGTGGTGCTCGAGGCGCGCGACCGTCTCGGCGGGCGGATCCACACCGTGTCCCTCGACGGAGTGGCCGTGGACGCAGGGGCTGCGTGGCTGCACGGTGTGCGCGACAACCCGCTGGTGGGGGTCGCGGAGGCTTATGGGTTCACGCTCGTGGACGATGACGTGGACGATGTGGCCCTGGCGGTGTCCACCACCGAGGGGCCGTTCGACGACGCCGAGATCGAGGCCGCGTTCGGCACGGCGGACCGCTTCTTCACGCGGCTCCCGGCGCTGCGCTCTTCTCTCGGACCGCTGGCCAGCGTGGCAGACGGGAGCGACGCCTTCTTCGCCGAGGAGGACCTCGACCTCCGCGCCGCCCTGCTGGGTCGGGCCATGCTGGAGCGCAACTACCTCGAGCTGGACTACGCCGCGCCGCTCGGCCTCCAGTCGCTGCGCTGGGTGGACGAGGACCCCGCGCTGCGCGGGGGCGACCAGCTCATCGTGGGCGGCTACGGGCAGCTGATCGAGCGCCTGGCGGAGGGGCTCGACGTGCGCCTCTCCGAGGTGGTCACGCGCATCGAGTACGACGCCACCGGGGTCACGGTGCACGCGAGCAGCGGCGCCGTCATGGGCTCGCACGTCATCGTCACGGTGCCGCTCGGCGTGCTCCGGGCCGGGAGCATCGCGTTCGAGCCGCCGCTCCCCACCGAGAAGCTGGAGGCCATCGCGCGCCTCGACCTCGCCAACCTCGAGAAGGTCATCTTCCGCTTCGACACGCTGTTCTGGGACGACATCGAGGACAACTCGGGGCTCGTGATCTCGGAGGTCGACGGGGAGATGCCCGGCTTCTTCGACCTCACGCGCGAGGCGGGCGCGCCCACGCTGGTGGTGCTCTACGGAGGCGCCTACGCGCGCAGTGCCCAGGCGACGGCGAGCGACGCCGACCTGGTGGTGCGTGCCCTCGAGCACCTGGCCGTCTTGCTGGGCCGCGAGGTCCCCGAGCCGACGGCCACCCACGTGACCCGCTGGACGAGCGATCCGTTCGCGCGTGGGTCCTATGCGTTCATCCCGACCGGAGCCTCGCCAGCCGATATGGACGCCGTGCGTGCGCCCGTCGCGGACCGAGTGTTCTTCGCTGGCGAGGGCACGCGCTTCACCACCGCGTCCACCGTCCACGGTGCGTTCCTGTCCGGGCTCGACGCGGCGCGCTCGCTGGGCGTCTCGTCACCCGAGATCCCCGGTTACGCGCGCTAGGTCTCGCCCGTGCGCCCCTCGCGCCTGTTCTCGCGGCGGGTCTCTCGCTACCATCGGGGCCGATGAGCCTTCCCGCCGCGCCCCCGCACACCGCACTCGTGGCGCTGACCCTCGCTCTCACGGTCCTGACGGGCTGCGGCCGCGAGCCCTTGGCGCCGCCTCCCGAGACCCCAGCGGCCGAGCCGCCCGCAGCGCCGCCCACCGAGCCCCCGCCGCCGCCATTCACGCTGAGCGTCATGGCCACCAACGACGTGCACGGGCGCCTCGGGCGGTTGGCCGTGATCGGCGGGTACGTTTCGAACCTGCGGCGCGTGCGCGCGGCGGACGGCGGCGCGGTGGTGCTGCTGGACGCGGGCGACATCTTCCAGGGCACGCTCGAGTCCAACATGGCGGAGGGCGCGCCCATGGTGGCGGCCTTCAACGCGCTCGGGTACGACGCGGCGGCGCTGGGCAACCACGAGTTCGACTATGGCCCCGTGGGCCCCGACGCCACGCCGGCCGGCCCGAACGACGACCCGCGCGGCGCGTTGCTCGCGCGCGTGGCCGAGATGCGCTTCCCACTGTTGGTTTCCAACCTGCACTACCGGGACGGGCGCCCGCTGGGCTGGCGCGGCGTGCAGGCCTCGGTGATGCTGGACCCGGCCCGCACGCGGGGCGTCCCAGTGGGCGTGATCGGCGGCACCACGGCCGAGGCGCTCACCTCCACGCTGGCCGACAACGTGCGTGACCTCATGGTGACGCCGCTCGCGCCCGCGGTGCGGGAGCAGGCGCAGGGGCTTCGCGCGCAGGGGGCCGTGGTGGTGCTGCTGACGGTGCACGCGGGCGGGCGCTGCAACCAGTTCGAGGACCCGCACGACCTGAGCAGCTGCGAGGCCGGCGAAGAGGTCTTCGAGCTGGCCGGCGAGCTGGGGCCCGGGGTGGTGGACCTCATCGTGGCGGGCCACTCGCACGCGGGTGTGGCGCACGTGGTCTCGGGCGTCCCCATCATCGAGAGCTACGCCAACGGGGCGGCGTTCGGGCGCGTGGACATCACCGTGGACCCCGGCGCCGCGCGCGTGACCGAGGTGCGCCTGCACCCGCCGCACTTCACCTGCGACAACGAGCACGGCGAGCTGGGCACCTGCGAGACCTCGCCGTACGAAGGCGCCCCGGTGGTGCCGCACGAGGGCGTGCTGGCCGCCACGCGCGACGCCCTGGCCAGCGCCGAGGCCCTGCGCGCGCGCCGCCTCGGTGTCTCGGTGCCCGTCCCGCTCGAGCGCCGCCATCGCGACGAGGGGCCGCTCGGCAACCTGCTCACCGACCTCATGCGCGCGCTCTACCCCGACGCCGACGTGGCGGTGCTGAACGCGGGCGGCGTGCGCCACTCCATCGCGGCCGGGCCGCTGACCTACGGCGAACTCTACGAGGCCATCCCCTTCGACAATCGTTTCGCGCGCGTGCGTCTGACGGCCCGCGAGGTGCGCGAGATGTACGAAGAGAACCTGAGCGAGGACAACGGCCTGCTGCTCATCAGCGGCCTGCGCGTGCGAGCCCGCTGCGAGGCCGGGCGCGTGGCGGTCAGGCTCGAGGACGCGCGCGGCCGAGCCATCCCCGACCGGCGCGTGCTGGTGATGATCACCAACGACTTCCTGGCCACCGGCGACCGACACGCGTTCGGGCGGCTGCGGGCCGAGGGGGCCGTGGTCATCGAGCCCGGGCCACCCATGCGCGACCGCATCGCAGAGCTGCTGGAGCGGCGTGGGGGCGTGATCGACGGGCGGGACACTGCGCTGTTCGACCCCTCGCGGCTGCGCGTGGACTACCCGGGCCGCCGCCCCATGGTCTGCCCGCCCTGAGGGGCCACGCTTCCGGGCCTCAGCGCAGGGTGGGCAGCGGCACGCCCAGCTCGGTGCTCAGCTCTTCCAGGAGCTCGCGCATCACCTCGGCGCGGCGCGCGGCTTCATGCCGGCCCGCCTCGGTGCGCATGGTGGCCGCCAGGCCGAACAGCTTCGTGAAGAAGTGGTCGATGGAGTAGCGCCGGTCGTCGAGCGCCCGGTCCTCCGCCCACGGGTCACTGGCGTGGAAGTACTCGGCGCCCATGCGCGAGCCCGTGGAGATGGTGCGGAACACCCCGATGACGCCCAGCGCCTCGAGGCGGTCGGCGTCTTGCAGCGCCTCGCCTAGCAACGACGTGGGCGCCTCGGCGCGGCTGAAGCTGTGCGTGCGGATGGCCGCCCCCACCCGGCTCGCGGCCTCCTCGCTGAAGCCCAGCTCCAGCAGCCACTCGGTGGCCACGGCCTCGCTCTGCTCGCTGGCCAGCGCCCGGTCCGGGTGGTCTTTCGGCAGGTTCACCACGTCGTGCAGCAGCGCGGCCGCGATCATCTCGCGCGGGTCCACGTCCTCGCCGCCCAGCAGCAGCCCGGCCCGCGCCACCCGCAGCGCGTGCTCCACGTCGTGGCCCGGGTCCCCGGCGATGCGCGGGGTCACCCGCTCCAGCAGGGTGGCCAAGCACGAATCGCTCGCGATGCGCTCGAGCAGCTCGGCGCGCGTGGGGGAGGGGGGCATCGGCGCAACCTACGCGACGTGTCCGCCGCCGTCACCCAGCAGCTGCCCGATGGCCACCGTCCACACCTCGGGCTTGTCCCGCATGTGGCTGATGCGCCGCGCGCGCTTCTGGAAGATGGTGGGCGTGGGGTCCTTTTGCAGCCGCGTGATCTCCTCGCGCAGCTTCCGGCGGGCCTCGTGCACGCGCCACGCGATGGTGCCCTCGGTGGTCTCGAGCACCACGGCCGCCTCGCTGTAGTTCATGCCCTGGAGCGTGGTGAGCACCACGGTGGTGCGCAGCACGGGGCTCAGCCGGTCGAAGGCCGCCAGCAGCTGCCCATAGGCCTCCTGCAGCTCGAGGGTGCGAGCGGGGTCTCCCGCCGCATCCACCGCGATAGCGGCGGTGATACGCGGGTCGTCCAGCGGCGCCGTGGGCCGCCGGCCCCGGTCGCGCTTCACGTTGAGCGCGCGGTGCAGGGCGATGCGGTACAGCCACGTGAAGAACTGGCTGCGCCCCTCGAACTCGTGCAGCCGCGCGTAGGCCCGCAGGAAGGCGTCCTGGGTGATGTCGTCCGCGTCGGAGGGGCTGCCCGTGAGGTGCAGGGCCAGGGCATAGATGCGGGGCCGGTAGCGCAGGACCAGCGCCTCGAACGCGCGCCGGTCCCCCGCTTGGGCGGCGGCGACCAGCTCCGCGGCCTCTCGGCCTCGGGCTTCGGCGCCCACCTGGGGCTGCTCTTCGTCGCGGGACGTCATCTGCCTATCGGAACCATCAGGCTCGCCATCCTTGGGTGGAAGTGCGCACTATGCCGAGCTTGGTTGGCCGCTGCGACCCTACATCCGCTGAGTTTGGTTACATTCTCGCACCTGGGTCGGCCTCGGAGTATCCTCCCTGTAGGTGTCGGTCCGCCGACACCGGGCCCTTTCTGGGCGCTCCTTGATCGCCTCCCATCGATCTGTTAAGACCAATCTCCCCTGTTCCTCGGACGAAAGAACTGGTGAGGAGCCGTTCGGGTCGACCTCTGGCCGCCCTGACCCCACCCTCGCCACCAGACTTTCACTCCCAACGTTCTCTGTCCTCTAGGCGAGCGCCTCCGCTCGCAGGTTCGTCCCGATGCTATTCGACTGGCTCTACGGACTCTTCTCCAACGACCTCGCCATTGACCTCGGCACGGCTACCACCCTGATCTACGTCAAGGGGCGTGGCATCGTGAGCTGTGAGCCGTCCGTGGTCGCCGTCCAGCGCGACCCGCGCGGCGGCAAGAAGGTGCTCGAGGTCGGCAAGGCCGCGAAGGAAATGCTCGGCCGCACGCCCGGTTCCGTCGTGGCTGTCCGGCCGCTGCGTGATGGCGTCATCGCCGACTTCGAGATCACCGAGGCGATGCTCCGCTACTTCATCAACAAGGCGCACAACCGGAGCACCCTGGTTCGGCCCCGCATCATCATCTGTGTGCCCTTCGGCATCACCGAGGTGGAGAAGCGCGCCGTGAAGGAAGCCGCCGAGGGCGCCCGGGCCCGCGAGGTCTACCTCATCGAGGAGCCCATGGCGGCCGCCATCGGGGCTGGCCTGCCCATCACCGAGCCCAGCGGCAACATGGTCGTGGACATCGGCGGGGGCACCACCGAGGTGGCCGTCATCTCGCTGGCCGGCATCGTCTACTCGCAGTCCGTGCGGGTGGGCGGCGACAAGATGGACGACGCGATCATCGCGTACATGAAGCGCAAGTATAACCTCCTGATCGGCGAGCAGACGGCCGAGCGGGTGAAGTGCACCATCGGCAACGCCCACGCCGGCGACGAGACCCTGACCATGGAGGTCAAGGGGCGCGACTTGGTGGCCGGTGTGCCCAAGACGGTCATCGTGAACGGTGACGAGATCCGCGACGCCCTGAGCGAGCCCATCAACGCCATCGTCGAGGCGGTCATGACCGCGCTCGAGCGCACGCCCCCCGAGCTGTCGGCCGACATCGTGGACAAGGGCATCGTCCTCACGGGCGGCGGCGCGCTGCTGCGCAACCTGGACGTGCTGCTTCGCGAAGAGACGGGCCTCCCGGTCATGGTGGCAGACGACCCGATCAGCGCCGTGGTGCTCGGCTCGGGCAAGGTGCTGGACCACCCCCGCCTGCTCAAGGAAGTGACGATCCAATAGCCGCTGCCCGCGATCGCTCGCGCGATGGCGGAGCTCCTGACTGGGATCCGAAGGGCGCATGAACACACTTCGGCGGTTTCGAGATGCAGTGATCTCCGTGGCGCTGCTGATCCTCCCCTTCCTGGTCCTCCAGGCCAATCTGAAGGACCCGTCGAAGGTCAACGCGTTCGACAAGGTCATCGTGGAGCTCAGCGGCACGCTGCAGCAGGCTGGCGTGAGCGCGGCCGACGCGGTGGGCGCCGTCATTCAGGAGTACTTCTACCTGGTGGACGTGGGGCGCGAGAACGAGCGTCTGCGCCTCGACAACGCGCGCTATCGGGAAGAGAACCGCCAGCTGCGCCTGTTGGGTCACGAGAACGAGCGTCTGCGGCAGCTGCTGGAGCTGCGCACGCGTATCGGAGGTGACTCGGTGAGCGCGCAGGTGATCGGCAAAGACACGTCGGAGTACTTTCGGGTGGTGCGCCTGGTGGTGGACCGCGGCGAGCGTGACCGGGTGCGCGTGGGCATGCCGGTGGTCTCGTCCGAGGGGCTCGTGGGCCAGGTCTCGCGGCTGTTCGGTGACCGCGCGGACGTGCGCCTCACCGTGGACCAGCAGAGCGCCGTGGACATCATCATCCCGCGCACCGGGACGCGCGGCATGCTGCGGGGCACCGGCGAGCGCACGCGCTACGCCGCCCGCATCGAGTACCTGGAGCGCACCGACGAGATCCGCGTGGGCGACGACGTGTACACGAGCGGCCTCGGCCACCGCTTCCCGGCCAGCATCCTGGTGGGCCGCGTGACCGAGGTGAGGCGCCGTGAGTTCGGGCTCTACCAGCAGGCCGAGGTCACGCCGTCGGTGGACTTCTCGGCCCTCGAAGAGGTGCTGATCCTGACCAGCGGCTCGCGCGAGCAGACCGCCGACGAGCGCTCGGCCGACGTCCCCGAGCTGGACCTCGAGGCCCCGCGATGAGCACGCTCCAGCGCAGCGTGCTGATCGTGGCGCTGGGCTTCGCGCTCCTGCTGCTGCGCTCCGTGGTCTGGCGCGCCGTGGCGCTGGGCCCCTTCACGCCGCAGCTGGTGCTGCCCATG
The DNA here is from genome assembly GCA_016706685.1 of Sandaracinaceae bacterium. Classification (NCBI taxonomy): domain Bacteria; kingdom Pseudomonadati; phylum Myxococcota; order Polyangiales; family Sandaracinaceae; species Sandaracinaceae bacterium. The sequence goes on from JADJJE010000018.1 coordinate 61,300, forward strand.
GCCATCTTCCTGGGGGTCTCCCCGGACGTGCGGCTGGTGCGCGGCGCCGTCATCGCGTTCTTGCTGGGCTACCTGAGCGATGGCTTCTGCGGGCTGCCCATGAGCGTGCACACGTTCCTCACCATGGCCACGTACCTGATCGTGCGCGGCATGGGGCTGCGGGTCTTCTTGCGCGGCCCGTGGTTCCAGGTGGGGCTCACGTTCGTGGCCTCGGCGCTCTTCGGGCTGGCCACCACGGGCGTGCGCTCCATCTTCGAGGCCGAGGCGCCCTTCGCCGTGGACGGCGGCTCACGGCTGCTCATTTACAGCACGGTGGCCACGGCGTTCGCCACGGCCCTGGTGTCACCGGTGGTGTTCGCCGCCATGCGCTCCATCGAGGACACGGCCACTGGCCGCAGGGAGTCGGCAGCCACGTGATCATGCTGTCCCAGCGCCGCGAGGTCGGCGAGTTCCGCAAGCGCTACAAGTGGTTCGCGCTGGTGGCGGTGCTGGCCTACGGCGGCCTCATGGTGCGCATGCTCTCGCTGCAGGTGGTGCACGCCGACGAGTGGCGCGAGGCGGCCCGCGACAACGTCACCAAGACGCTCACGGAGCGCGCCACGCGCGGCATCATCCGGGACACGCGGGGCCAGACCATCGCCACCAACCGCGCGTCGTACACGGTGTACGCCACGCCCTCGTTGCTCTCGCCCGAGCAGATGGACCTGACGGTCAGCCTGATGGGGCTCACCCCCGAAGACGCCCAGTCCTTCCGCAGCCGCATCGAGACGGTGGAGACCCGTCGGCGCACGCATCAGATCCGCGCCTTCGCCGACATCACCCGTGACCAGGTGGCCGCGCTCGAGGAGCACAGCCCCGAGCTGCCCGGCATCGACGTGGTGGCCGGGCCCGTGCGGCAGTACGCCTTCGGCGCGCTGGGGGCGCACACCGTCGGCTACCTGAACGAGGTCAGCGCCGAAGACCTCGAGCGCCTGGCGGACCAGAACTACTACCGGGCCGGGGACCGCGTGGGCCGCATGGGCATCGAGCGCAGCCTCGAGAGCGTGCTGCGCGGGCGACGTGGGTTTCGACACGTGATGGTGAACGCGCGTGGCCGGCGGCTCACCGAGCAAGAAGCCCCTCCCATGGAAGGCGAGAGCCACCGTGAGGCCGTGCCGGGCCACGACGTGGTGCTCACGCTCGACATGGAGCTCATGCGCATGGCGCAGCGCGCGTTCCAGGGGCACCCCTCGGGCGGCGTGGTGGTGGTGGACGTGCACACGGGGCGCATCCGCGCGCTGTACTCGAAGCCGGCCTACGACCTGAACGAGCTGACCGGCCGCCTGTCCGTGGAGGCCTACCGCGAGATGGTGGACAACCCGCACCGTCCGCTGATCGACAAGACCATCTACGACACGTTCTTCCCGGGCTCCACGTTCAAGCCCTTCAGCGCGCTCTCCGCGCTGCAAGAGGGCGCCATGGACCCGCGCGAGCTGGTGTTCTGCGAGGGCTCGCTCAAGATCGGTAACCAGCGCATGCGCTGCACCGCGCAGCACGGCGACGTGGACATGCGCTCGGCGCTGGTGCAGTCGTGCAACGTGTACTTCTGGGCCCTGGCGGAGCGCGTGGGTCTCGACCGGCTCAACCGCTACGCGCGTGACTTCGGGCTGGCGGAGCGCACGGGCATCGGCATCAACAGCGAGGCGCGCGGGTTCCTCGCCTCGCGTCAGTGGTACGAGGAGCACTACGGCCGGTTCCGCCTGGGCTACACGCTCAACACGGCCATCGGTCAGGGAAACACGCGCGTGACGCTGCTGCAGCTGGCGCTGGCGTACGCCGCGCTCGCCAACGGCGGCGTGCTCTATGCGCCGCAGCTGATCGAGCGCATCGAGACCCCGGATGGCGCCGTGGTGGAGGAGCCCGAGCCGCACGTGCGCAGGCGCCTCGGCGTGGACCCCGAGCACCTCGCGTTCAACGCCGAAGCCCTCCGTGGCGTCGTCAACGACGAAGAGGGCACCGCCTTCAGCGCCATGATCGCGGGAGGCGTGTCCATCAGCGGCAAGACCGGCACGGCCGAGGTGGCGCCCGGCAGCCAGCGCTCCGGCGACGCGCGCCGCGCGGCCTACTTCCGCCAGTCGCACGCGTGGTTCGCGGGCTTCGCGCCCTCGGACGACCCGCAGGTGGCCATCGTGGTGCTGGTGGAGCACGGCGGCGCCGGTGGTCGAAACGCGGCCCCTATCGCCACGCGCATCCTGCAGGAGTACTTGGCGGGCACCACCGACCGGCCGGCGCCTCCCCCGCCCGAGGAGCCGGCCCCTCGCCGCGGGCAGCCCCGCCGCCCCCGAGGAGCGCGCTGAGATGGCCATCGGACGCGGAATTCGCGAGCAGTTCGACTGGCCGCTGTTCGTCTGCGTGATGGCCATCGCCACGCTGGGCGTCATCAACCTGTACAGCGCCACCAGCGCCGACGCGCACTACGCGGACTTGTACATCCAGCAGATCTACTGGCTCACGCTGGGCGCTGGCGTGGCCACGCTGGTGGCCGCCATCGACTACCGCCACTTCGAGCGCTTCGGCTGGTTCGCCTACGGTGGCGGCATCGTGCTGCTGGTGCTGGTGTTCCTGCTGGGGCGCAGCATCCGCGGCAGCACGCGCTGGATCCCCATCGGCACGTTCTCGCTGCAGCCCAGCGAGCTCATGAAGGTGGCGCTCATCGTGGCGCTGGCGAAGTTCCTGCACGACGACACCAAGACGGACGGGCGCGCGCTCAAGGACCTGATCATCCCGGGCATGATCCTGGCGGTCCCCATGGGCCTCATCCTGGCGCAGCCGGACCTGGGCACCGCGCTCATGTGCGCGTTCATCTTCGGCACCATCATGGTGCTCACCCAGCTCAAGCTGCGCTCGCTGTTCACGCTGGCCGCGCTGTTCGCGGCCGCTGCACCGCTGGCGTACAACTACGCCCTGCGCGGGTACCAGAAAGAGCGCATCACGGCGTTCTTGGCGCTGTGGTCCGGCGAGCAGGACATCCAGGACGCGGGCTGGCACACGCACCAGAGCCTGGTCTCCATCGGCAGCGGTGGCGTCTTCGGCAAGGGCTACATGCAGGGCACGCAGAACCAGTTCGGCTTCCTGCCCGACCGCCACTCCGACTTCCCGTTCGCCGTCTGGGCCGAGGAGCAGGGGCTGCTGGGCACCACGCTGTTGGTGGGGCTCTACCTGTTCCTGGTGCTCTGGGGCCTGCGCATCGCCTCACAGGCCAAGGACCGCTTCGGCGCCGTGTGCGCCGTGGGCGTGTCGGCGCTCATCTTCTGGCAGTCGGTCATCAACCTGGGGATGGTGTCCGGCATGCTGCCCGTGGTGGGCATCACGCTGCCCCTCTTCAGCCACGGCGGCTCGTCGGTGCTCACGGTGTCCATCTGCATCGGGTTGCTGATGAACATCTCGATGCGCCGCTTCCAGTACTGAGCGGTGCGGCCGCTGCGGGCTGGCTCAGAGCGGGACCTCGACGCCCACCTGCACCATGAAGGGCCGGTAGCCGCGGGCACCGAACGGCCGGCGCGACACCAGCGGCTGTGCGTTGGTCACGTTCTCGAGCCGTAGTGTGACGTCGAAGCGCTCGAGCACGGTGTAGCTGCCGGTGACATCCACGATCAGGTAGCCCTCGGTGCGCACGGAGTTGTCGGCGACCTCGGGCATCGCGCTCACGTAGGTGCCCGACGCGTTCACGGCCCAGTCCTCGTGGTGCAGGCCCAGCTGCAGCGACCACTGGTGCTCCGGGACATAGGGCACGGGGTCACCCACGCGCACGCTGCCCAGCTGAGGGTCGCCCGACTCCGAGAACGCCGTGCGGAACGTGGCGCGCGTGAACGTGTAGGAGAGGTGCATGGGCAGCGTGAGGTCGTGGCCCAGGTCCAGCTCGTAGGCCGCTTGCAGCTCGACGCCGCCGATCAGCACGTCGCCCGCGTTGAACTGCCGGTCGAGGTCCATCGCGTCGCAGCCACCGCTGCCACCGCACTGGGTCACGAACTGCTGATAGTCGTTCACGAACCCGATCAGCTCGCCGCTCAGGCCATGCTCTTCGTGTTGGACCCGCACCCCCGCCTCGTAGGCGATGGACGTCTCCATCTCCACGTCGTCCCCGGCGCCGGGCGCGAGCGGGCTGAAGCCGCGGTGCACCCCCACCAGCGCGGCCACGTGCTCGGTGAGCTCGTAGGTGGCGCCGAGGCCAGGGAGCACCACCAGGTACGTCTGCGTCGAGCTGCGCGGGCCGCCGGCGGCGAGCTCGTCCCGCAGGGTGGCGCGGATGCTCTCGATGCGGATGCCGGGCTTCACGGTCAGCCCTCGGTACGAAAGCGAGTACGCGGCGTGCCCCGCCAGCGCGGTGGCCGAGCCCTCGTTCAGCGTGATGGTGCTCGGGTCGTCGCCGTTGGCCACCAGCTGCTGCGCGATCAACGAGTACGCGCGCTCCACGTGGTTGCGGTCGATCTCGTCGTAGTGCAGCCGAAGGCCGACGATGAGCTCCTGCTCGACGGCCTCGCCGAACGTGGCGTGGAGCTCCGTCTGGATGCCCTGCGAGACGAAGCGGCGCGCGTTGCTGACCACCAGCAGGTCGTGCTCCGGGCCGAACTCCGTGGAGTCGCGCTCCCCGGAGAGCACACGGTAGTAGGTGTCGCGCCCGCCGGTGGGGTTGTTCAGTGTGTCGAAGAGGGAGGGGCCCGTTCCGTCGCGCTCGCCCACGAAGCGGTTGAGGCGGCGCCAGGTGCGCTGGAAGTCGTGACGGTAGGCGGTGGTCACGAAGTCCACGTGCTCGCCGATCACCAAGTGATGGCGGAGCTCCACCTGCGTGCGCCACCACGTCATGCGGTCGAGCTGGCTCGCGGCGTAGCGCCGGTAGGGGTTGTCCCGGAAGTCTTCGTCCGACAGTCCGAGGTACGTCTCGTTGCTGCGCTCGCGCGAGAAGCCGAGCTTGAGCTCGAGCCGGTTGAAGATGGGCTCGCCCGGCGTGGTCTGCACGAAGCTGCGCAACATGAACTCGCTGCGGTTGAAGCCCGTGTCTGGGTCGCCGGCGTCGATGTCGCGGAAGCCGTTGGTGCCGAGGTGCACGCCCTCGAACAAGATGCCCGCGTGGCGGCTGCTGCCGCCGTAGTAGAAGTGCGTGCGGCGGTACTGGAAGCGGCCGTAAGACAGCTCGAAGCGTCCCTCGGGCGTGGTGGGCACCTCGCGCGTGCGCAGGTTGATGGCGCCGCCGATCGTGTTGGGCCCGAAGAGCACCGCGGCCGGGCCCTTGTAGACGTCCACGCCCACGATGCGCGAGAAGATGGGGAAGTAGTACGCGGCGGGCGCGGAGTACGGCGCCGGGCCGAACAGCACGCCGTCCTCCATGAGCGTGACCTTGCGGCTACGGTCCGACGTGGTGCCGCGCAGGCCGATGTTGGGGCGCAGGCCGAAGCCCTCTTCCTGGCGTACGTAGACGCCGGGCACCTGCTGGAGCGCGCTGTTCACGTCATCGTAGTCGTAGGCGTCCAGCGTCTCTGCGGAGAGCTGCTGCACGGAGCCACCGGTGCGGAAGGGGTCGATGGGCGCGCGCACCTCGTAGGCGTCCAGCACCCAGTCGTCGTCTTCGTCGTCCTCCTCATCTTCGTCGCCCGCGCCGTCGTCCTCGGATCCCTCTTCGTCCTCGGCTTCCTCTTCGCGCGGCTCGGCTTCTTCTTCCGCAAGCTCTTCGGACAGCGCGCTCCAGTCGATGGGCGCGTCTTCCTCTTCCTCCGCCCCTTCGGCAGGGGTCTCGGCGGGCGGCTCATCGGGGGCAGGCGGTGCGTCCGGATCCGGGTCTTCTGACGGTGCGGTGTCCGCGTCCACGTCGGGGGCAGCGTCCCGCGGGGCATCGGGGGCGGGCGCTTCGGGAGCTTGGGCCTGCGCCACCGGCGAGGAGAGCGCGAGGAGGAGAGTCAGCAGGGTGAGTCGGCGCATGGGGCAAGTCATCGACCGAGCGCGAGCGTGCGAGCTCGAGGCGGGGGTGGCGTGTGGAGAGGGGGCGTGGTGGGGGCCGGCAGGATGTAGCGAGCGGGGCTGAGGCCGTCGCGCACACCAGCGAGATCCACGTCGGGATCGATCAGGCGCTGGCTGGGGCGCCCGTTGAGGGACACGAACACGTCGGCGCGCACCTGCACGTCTTCATGGCCGCGCGCGCGGTAGTCGGCCGCGATGCGATGCGCCAGCTGCAGGATGAGATCGGGCTGACCGGCCATCTCGCGCTCTTGGAGCGCGTTCAGGTAGCGGCAGGGCTCCACCCGTTGCTCGTTCACCAGGCCGCGCGCGCGCACGCGGTATGTCACGGCGCCGGTCTTGCTGCGCACCATCACGCGGAACGAGAAGCGCATGCCCTGCTCGTGCCAGAGCACGTTGCCGCCATAGGCGTGGGCGCGCAGCGGGAGGGCCACCTGCACCAGCATGTAGAGGGCGAGCGCCAGCGTGAGCGGCGCGGTGAGGCGTGCCGACGTGGGGCTGGCCACCGTTCGCTGGATGAGCCGTGGAGCGCTGCTGCGTGCTCTGCCCAGGCGCGCGAGCGCATACCGTGGCCAGTCGGCGTCGAAGAAGATGGGCGCCGAGAGCATCATCAGGAACGGGAAGATCCCGATGTGGAACAGCACGTGCGTGAGCGCGTGGAAGACGATCACCAGCGCATACGCATAGGGGCGCGTGCGGCGCAGCAGCAGCCAGAAGACGATGGTGCTGTCGAACAGGAAGCCCGCCCAGCTCATGATGAGCGGCATGTGTGGCAGGCCGAAGAGCGGGCCGAAGAGCGGCGTCTCGGTGCGCGCGGCGAGCCAGATGCCCAGCGGCTGCCCATGCAGGAGCCAGTCGGGCTGCGCCTTGGCCAACCCCGCGAACACGTAGACCACGCCCACCTGGAAGCGCAGCACGAAGAGGCACCAGGCAGGCAGCGTGTCGCGCCGCAGACCAGGGCGCAGGCGTGCGTCCAGCGACAGCGCGCGGTGGGCCGGGACCACGCAGAACAGCAGGGCCAGCAGCGCCGCCTGGTAGTAGTGGTTCAGGTAGTTGCTGACGTCGCACAGCTCCACGTAGACGAAGCTGAGCAAGAACACGGGCGCGGCGACGCGGTACAGCAGCCCCACGCACGCCAGCGCGGCGGACACGGCCATGACCACGTGCAGCGTCATCATGGCGCTGGGGCTCAACACCTGAACGGCGCTGGCGCCCCAGTAGTGGAAGAAGAACGAGGGCTGCACGAAGCAGCGCTCTACCCAGCCCTCGGCCATGAAGCGCACGGACGACGCGCACATCAGGCCGAAAAAGAGCACGCGGAAGACCGCGACGGACGCGATGTCCACCTCGCTCGAGAGGCGCTCACGGACACGCGTGACGAGGCTCGGCGCGGACATGGTCAGTCGTTGTCGGAGCCCGCGCGGTTGGGCGGATCGAGCGACAGCGTGGCCAGGAACGTGGTCTTCAGGTCGGTGGTGCAGAGCTGCACCGCGGCGTGCAGCGCGCGCACGTCGTCGAGGTCGGACACCAGCGCCTCGGCCAGCGTGCCGTCCACATTGCCCACCGCGGCGATGGCCGCGTCGATGTGCGCCAGCATGTCGGTGGCGAAGGCGCTCGCGCCCACGTCGACCAGCAAGTCATCGAAGCCCAAGCCGTCGCCGCCCGTGATCATCAGGCGATAGCCGATCAGGTTGTGCAGGATGCGCTCCTTGTTGTCACCGGCGTACAGCGACTCGAGCGTCTCCGGGCAGGTGGCCGTGGTGCACTCGCTCAGGCCGGCAGGGCGCCCGATGCGCATGTCCTTCGTGATCTGATCCAGCACGAAGAGCCCGTCGGCCAGCGCGTTGAGCCCCTCCTGCGCGCTGCGATAGAGCGCGCCCGCGCGCATGGGGGCGGTGAGCTCCTGCAGGAAGGCCGGGTCCCATGCCGCCACCAGCGCGTCGGCGTGTGCCTTGACCTGCGTGCTCAGCACTCTGGCCATTTGGGCGCGCCGCACGTCGAGCGCGGCGGGGTCGGCCGCCAGCGCGGCCCAGGTGCCGTTGGTGTTGATCTCGGCGGCGGCACCACAGGCGTTCGCTGTGGTGTCCACGAAGAGCAGGTAGTCGATGGCGCCGAGGCCGCGGATGTTCAGCGGCTCGGCACCCAACACCGTGGCGTCCTGGTGCGTGGCGCCCGCCAAGAAGCGGTCCACGCCGCACAGGCTGAGCGGCACCACGGACCACGAGTACATCTCGTCGAACAGGTCTTGCCCGCCTGGGGTCAGCGTCGCCGCGCCGAGCGGCCCCGCGGTCATCAGCTCGACCTCCATCATGGACTCCATCAGCAGCCGGTACGCCGCCTGCGCCGCGGTCCGGTCTGCGAGCAGGCCGCTGGCGACGAACGTGGCGATGGCCGTGTCCAGCGCGGTGGCGCGCGTCTGCAGCGTGCGGTAGCTGGGCAGCATCACGTTGGTGCCGAGCGCCGCGAGCACCTCGCTGCGGCGACCCAGCAGCGGCTCCTCGCTGCTGCCACAGCCCACGACGGCCAGCGGCATATAGAAGGAAGCGAGCACCAAGGTGAGGCTCGGCAGGAAGCGCGAGGGCGTGTGGGGGATGGTCATACGTAGGCGTGCGCGGGGCTGGAGGACGCTCAAGATGATGAAAGTCACTTTCAATAACACGCGGAGTGCTAGCAGTCGACTCCGAGGTGATCAAGAAGTCCCTCGGCCCCATGCCGGGAAAAATCCGTTGCCACGCGTGCGGACTTGGCCGACCTTCGGCGCCGACCTCCGACCTCCCACCAGGAAGATCCCATGAAGCGACCCCTCATCTCAGTCCTCGGCCTCTGTGCACTCCTCTCCGGCTGCGGCGGCGCTGCAGCCACCTCCGAGCCCGCCTCCACCACCACGGCGGTCGAGGAGACCCAGCAGCCGATCATGGCCGCGGGCGAGCTGACCCCCGGCGGCACCGTCGCCAACTTCGGCGTCCACAACCTCACCTCCGGCTTCATGCCCGACCCGTACACGGTGGACGTGGTCTCCGGCGGCGGGATCGACGCCTCCACCTCGAACGCAGGCGCTGGGTGCGCGGGCTGGGTCACCGGTCAGCCCGACGTCATCGTGAACTTCGAAGAGATGTCCGGCTTCCTGCGCTTCGCCTTTCGCCCGACCGCCGACGGCGCCGACGGCACGCTCGTGATCAACGACGGCCAGGGAAACTGGCACTGCAACGACGACGCGTCGGGTCTGAACCCGGTAGTCGACCTGGCCGACGCGCCTCCCGGTCAGTACGACATCTGGATCGGCAGCTACAACTCGGAAGACCGCATCACCGGGCAGCTGCTGGTGACCGAGCTGACCGAAGTGATGCCGTGAACCACGCGCCGCGTGCGCGCGCGCTCTCGCGGTGCGCACGCGGTGGTAGGCTCCCTGGCAGATGACGCCGGGTGACAAAGTCGCGGACCGCTTCGTGCTCGTGCGCCAGGTGGGCGAGGGAGGGATGGGGGCCGTCTTCCTCGCTACCGATCAGCGCACGGGCGGGCAGGTGGCGCTCAAGACGCTCACGCTCGCGGGTGACGCCGCGCGGGCCCGCTTCGAGCGCGAGGCGCTGACGCTTCAGTCGCTCCAGCACCCGAACATCGTTGGCTACGTGGCCCACGGGCTGCCGCACGAGGGTGCGCCGTGGCTGGCCATGGAGTGGGTGGTGGGCGTGGCGCCCGACGAGACCGAGCTGCACCTCGCCGATGCGCTGCAGGTGCTGCGCGGCGCGGCGCGTGGGCTCGCGGCGGCGCACGCGCGCGGCGTCATCCACCGCGACATCAAGCCCAGCAATTGATCCTGGTGAACGGAGACCCGGAGCAGGTGAAGCTGCTCGACTTCGGCATCGCGCGGGGCCTCGTGCGCGGCGAGGGAGCCGTCACGCTGACGGCTACGGGCGAGACGATTGGGACGCCGCACTACATGGCGCCCGAGCAGGCGCGCGGGACGCGCCAGGTGGACGCGCGCGTGGACGTGTACGCGCTGGGCGCCGTGCTCTATCAGCTCATCGCGGGGCGGCCGCCGCTCGAGGGGCAGAGCGCCATCGCGGTGCTGGCCAAGATCCTGCTGGAGGAGCCCACGCCCATCGACGAGCTGGTGGAGGGCCTGCCCGACGGCGTGAGCGCGCTCGTGCACGCCATGCTGCAGAAGGACCCCGAGCGACGCCTGCCGGATGCGCGGGCCGTGCTGGACGCGCTCGACGCGCTGCCGCTGCCCACCACGGACCCTGTGCGGAGGCTGTCGCAGCCCGCGCGCTCGCTGGGCGCCGCCGAGCGCCGGCTGGTGTGCGTGGTGTTCGTGGCCGGCGATGGCGAGTCCGCCTCCGTGTACGCGCCCACGCTGGCCTCCGGGGTGGGCCTCGACGCGCGCGCGCCCATGGTGGACGTGGTGCGGCAGCACGGGGGCCACGCGGAGCTGCTGGCCGATGGCACGCTGGTGGCCACCTTCCCCGGCGAGCTGCCCACAGACCAGGCCAACCGTGCGGCGCGCTGTGCCCTGGCCCTGCGCGAGGTGGTGCGCGGGAGGCCCATCGCGGTGGTGGCGGGTCAGTCGCTGGTCAGCAGCGTGGTGCCCGTGGGCGAGGCCCTCGAGCGCGGCGCGCTGCTGCTGGCCGGGCTGGCGGCCGGGGCGGGCGCGAGCGAGGGAGGCGACGGAGCGCCGAGCGACGGAACCAGCCGCGTGCACATCGACGGCGTGGTGGAGAGCTTGCTCGGTCGTCGCTTCGAGTGCCGGCCTTTGGGCGGTGAGCGTCACGAGCTGGTGGACGTGCACGTGGCCCGCACCGGCGCGCGCCGTCTGCTGGGCGTGGAGGTGCCGTGCGTGGGCCGCCGCAGGGAGCTCGCTGCGATCGCGGCGCTCTTCCACGAGTGCGTGGAGGAGCCGGTGGCGCGCGCGTTGGTGGTGGTGGGCGCCGCAGGCTCGGGCAAGACGCGCTTGGTCCGTGAGGCGCTCGACGCCATGCAGGGCACAGACCTGGCGAGCCCTGCCGCACCGCAGCTCTGGGAGGGCCGCGCCGACGCCATGCGCGTGGGGGCGCCCTACGGCCTGGTGGGCGACCTGGTGCGCCGCGCTGCCGGCGTGCGTGAGGCCGACCCCGTGGCGGTGAAGCAGGTGAAGCTGGCGCAGTTCCTGGGCAGGTTCCTGAGAGGCACCGAGCTGCGCAGCGCGCTGTTCTTCCTGGGCGAGATGGTGCGTGCGCCGTTCCCCAACGAGGCCAGCGAGGCGCTGGCGGCTGCCCGCGCCGACGCCACCCTGATGGCCGACGCCATTCGTGGCGCCATGCTGCAGCTGCTGCGGGCCGCGACGGAACGCGCCCCGCTGGTGCTGGTGCTGGACGACTTCCAGCACGGCGACCACCCCTCGCGCGAGCTGCTGCATCACGCGCTGCGTCAGCTCGAAGATGCCCCGCTGTTCGTCATCGCGCTCGGGCGACCGGAGCTCGAGCAGCAGTTCCCGGGCCTCTGGGACGACCGCGAGCCGCAGACGCTGCGCCTCACGAAGCTCACCAAGAAAGCCTGCGAGCAGCTGGTCGACGCGGTCGTCGAAGGGGTGCGCGCGGAGGGTCGCCGCGTGGCGAGCCGCGGGGTGCTCGACAGCATCGTGGAGCGCGCGGACGGGAACGCGTTCTTCCTCGAAGAGATGCTGCGCGCGGCCATCGAGAGCCCCACCGCGGCGCTGCCCGACACGGTCATCGCCATGCTGCAAGCGCGCCTCGCCAGCCTGGACGCCGATGCGCGCCGCGTGCTGCGGGCCGCGAGCGTGTTCGGCGTGCGCTTCTGGGGCGGCGCCGTGGGGCACCTGCTGGGCCGCGCGGACGCGCCCGACGCCACGCTCGAGCACCTGGCGGAGCAGGAGCTCATCGACCTGGTGGACGAGCGCGACGTGCCCTCGGAGTGGACCTGGCGCTTCCGCCAAGACCTGGTGCGCGAGGCCGCCTACGCCATGCTCACCGACGAGGACCGGCGCCTCGGTCATCAGCTGGCGGGTCAGTGGCTGGTGGACAACGCCATCGCCGACCCGCTGTCCCTCGCCGGGCACCATCTGGCCGCGGGCGAGCACGGGCTTGCGGCGGCGGCGCTGGCGCAGGCCGCCGAGCAAGCGCTCGAGGCGTGCGACAACGAGGCTGCGCTGCGGCACGCGGAGCGCGGGCTCGCGCTGGCAGGGGACAGCGCCGCCGCGGAAGCGGACCACGGCGCGGTGCGGGCACGGTTGCTCGTCGTGATGGCTGAGGCGCAGCGCTGGCGCGGGGCGTATGCCGCCACGCTGGGGCCCGCCACGGAGGCGCTCGGGCTGCTCACCGAGGGCGAGGAGGCCTTTTACCGCGTGTTGGGCTGCGCCATCGTCGCGGCGGGCCAGACCAAGGACCAGAGCGCCCTCGAGCGCTGCTTGGCGCTCCTGGTGGCCACGCCGCCCAGCGATGCCGCGGCGGCCCAGCTCAAGCTCATCGCGTTGTGCCGGGGCGCGCACCAGCGGCTGGGGCAGCGGCGCTTGCAGGACGCCGACGCCCTGCTGAGCCGCGCGCAGACGCTGGCGCGCACGCTGCCGGCCGACGGCCCCGTGGTGGCGGCCTGGCTGCACACCACCTTCGCGGCGCGCGCGCACTTCGCCGGCGACTGGGTGGCCTACGTGCAGGAGACCGAGCGCGCGGTGCAGGCCTACGACCGGGCGCGCGACCTGCGGCATGCGTGCAATCAGCGCGTGCGCTGGGGCTATGGCCTGGTGGAGATGGGTGAGTTCGAGCGCGCCGTCACGGTGCTGCGCCGCGCGGTGGACAGGAGTCGGCCGAGCTGGGCGTGCCGCTGGTGGAGGGCTATGCGCTCCAGAACCTGGGGCTAGCCTATTGCCGCGTGGGGGAGCTGGGGCTGGCGCACGCCACGCTCCGCAACGCGGAGTCGTTGGGGGCGGCCCACCAGCACGGGAGCGTGGTGGCCGGTGCTTGCTACTACCTGGCCGAGGTGCTGCTCGAGTTGGGCAAGCTCGACGAGGCGCGCGCGTGCGCGAGCGTAGCCGCAGCCACGTTTGCGCCCAGCCGCTTCCACCACAGCCTGGCGCTCGCCGCGCAGGCACGCATCGCGCTGGCTGCGGGCGACATCGCGGGCGCGAGCGAACTGGCCGAGGCCGCGGCGCGAGACCGCGTGCCCGTGGCGTTCGCCGAGGGCAGCGACGCCATCGTGGACCTCACGCTTCTGCTCACGCGCCGCGCCGCAGGTGACCAGCCGGGAGCGGAGAGCGCCGCAGTGGCGGGCCTGGCGCGCCTCGAGATCTTCCTCACTGCCGTGCCCGACGAGGCCGCCCGAGCGCGCATGCGTGAGCGCGTGCCCGCACATGCCGGCTTGCTGGCGCAGCAGACGCGGGCCTGAGCGCTCGAGTCAGGCGCTCACTCGTTGCAGGCCCCCTCTGCGGCTATGCGGGCAGGCGCGCGCGCAGCGAGTACAGCAGCGGCAGGCGCGGCATGCCAGCGGGCAGCCGGAAGCTCCCGTCCGCGTGGCGCTCCATGAACGGCCAGCGCGCGAACGCGGTGTGGTCGAACTCGTGGAACAGCTCGAGCTGCAGGCCCTGCTCCAGCAGCGCACTCAGCACGTCGGAGATGGGGTGGCGGAACTCCACGGACACGTTGGCCGCCGTCGCGGCGCCCTGGTCGGCGTAGGTCCCGGGCTCGTCCCACACGGTGCCCGCCGGGTCGTGAAAGTAGCTGTTCTGGGCCGTGAGGCTGCGCGCCTCGAACACGTCGGTCAGCGGGTGGCACTCCACCAGGTAGAGGCAACCGCCGGGGTTCAGCAGCGCCCGGACCACACTGGCCCAGCGCCGGATGTCGTGCAGCCAGATGAGCGCACCGATGCCCGTGTACACCACGTCGTAGCGCTGCCCGAGCGCGGCCGGCGCGTCGAACACGTCGGCGCACACGAAGCGGGCCGTCAGGGATGCCTCGGCGGCCAGCGCGAGAGCCGCGTCCACGGCCGGCCGCGAAAAGTCGAGCCCCGTGACCTGCGCCCCGCGACGCGCCCACGACAGGGTGTCCATGCCGAAGTGGCACTGCAGGTGCACCAGCTGCTTCCCCTCTACCGAGCCCAGCTCCGAGGCCTCGAACGGCTGGAGCGAGCAGCGGCCGCTCTTCCAAGCGGCCACGTCGTAGAACTCACTCGCCACGTGGATGGGGACGCGCTCGTCCCACATCCGCCTGTTCTGCTCTTGGTAGCTCATGGACTCGGGCAGCCTACGGCCCGACTCGCGCGTGTCTACCCCCCCGGGGGCTTCAGAGGCCGCTGAGGCGCACCACGAAGCCGTCGTAGATGTCCGGACGTGGGTGCGACGCGCCACGCTGCTGGTTGACCGTGATGTAGGCCGTGCCGTTGCGCACCGGCGTCATGGCCGGGAACCACGGGTAGTCCACGCCCACCAGGCGGCTGAGGTCGATCTTCCCGATGATGGCGTTGCGCTGGTCGAAGATGCGCAGCGCCCGGCAGTTGCCGTCCATCACGCACAGGTTGTCGCCGCACGCGACGGCGCCGTGCACGTGGCAGAAGTGGTCGGGGGCGTTCATCGAGTCGCTGCTGTCACCGAAGGCCGGGCCGCTCGGGCGCCCGTTCACGTCGAAGATGCGCACGAGGTGCGGCGAGCTCGAGGCCGCCGCATGACCGCCCACCAGGATGCGGCGCGCGTCCAAGAAGCTCACCGAGTCGATGCGCTCGAACATGTCGGTGGGCGTCCAGTCCGCCACGGTGCAGCCCGTGTCGGTGAACGTCACGCGCTTGACGGTGTCGATCCACTTGGCGAACCCGTCGCGGCCATTGGGGGAGACGCTGAGGTCGCCCATGGTCTCGCAGTGGTAGTCCACCGTGGTGCCGGTGATACGGTGCGTGCCGCGCATGCTGGACGACACGTAGATGTGGCCCTGTCCGTCGGCGACGATGCCCTTGGGCGCGCCGCCCATGCCTTCGCCCAGCGTCAGGCGGCCGCCCTCGCCGAGGGTGGTGTCCATGGTCAGCACGCAGTCGGCGCCCGGGGTCACGGTGTAGCGCCGCACCTTGGCTTCGTTGTCCAGCAGGTACAGCGAGCCGTCGGTGGCCCACGCCGAGGGGCCGATGGAGAGGAAGCTGTCGTCGCCGATGATGGGCGGGCCGTCCAGGCGGCACACGCTGGCGGTCACGGTGACGGTGCCACCCGTCTGCTGGACGGGGGCCGGCACCACGGCGGTGGTGGTGGTGATCAGCTCGGCCAGCGTGGGAGGCGCAGCCGGAGCGGCAGGCGCGGCCGGGGCCGCCTCGGGCGTGGCCGCCGGGGCAGCGGGGTCAGCCGCAGCCGCGGGAGCGACGGCAGGCGCAACGGGCGGAGCGGCCGGAGGTGCGGGCGGGGCCTCGGGCTCCGAAGAACCACAACCGAGGGCCAGTGCGAGCAAGAGAGATACGGATAGTGACGAAGCGAGCTTCATGGATTCCTCCGCTCGTCGACCGAGATTCGTTCTCACCGACGGCGCGGCGAGCATACCCTAGAGCGAGACCATGCGGCGAGGCAGCTTGCCTGCTATGAGCCGGCCGTGAGTCTCGTCGTCTTCAGTGATGTCTCTTTGCACCTTGGCGGTCGCCCGATCGTCGAGGGGCTGTCCCTGCGTGTTGGTGAGAAGGACCGCATCGGCTTGGTGGGGCCCAACGGCTCCGGCAAGACCACGCTGCTGCGGCTCATCGCCCGCGAGCAGATCCCGGATGGCGGGGCGGTGCACCGCGCCAAGACCATGCGCCTGGGCTACCTGCCGCAGGACGTGCACGTGGAGGGCGGCAAGCCGCTGCTGGCGTTCATCCTGGACAGCATCCCGGGGCGGGCGTCCCTCGACGAAGACCTGGCCACCGCCGAGGCCGACCTCGAGGCGCTGAGCGCCGCAGGCGACCACAGCGAAGCCGCGCAGGAGCTCATGCTGGAGGCTGCCGGGCGCATCGCGGACCTGCACGAGCGCGTCGCCCACTTCGACGGCGAGTACTCGGAGCACCACGCCAAGCGCATCATGGCGGGTCTGGGCTTCAAGGACAGCGACCACGTGCGCGACATGTCCGAGTTCAGCGGTGGCTGGAAGATGCGCGCCGTGCTCTCGTCGCTGCTGTTCCAGCAGCCCGACCTGCTGCTGCTGGACGAGCCCACCAACCACCTCGACATGCCGTCGGTGGCCTGGTTCTCGGGCTTCCTCAAGCGCTACGAGCGCGCCTTCGTGCTCATCAGCCATGACCGCGAGTTCCTCAACGAGCAGATCACCACGGTGGTCAGCTACGAGCCCGAGGGCGTGCGCAGCTATCCGGGGGACTACAACTCCTACAAGCGT
Source organism: Sandaracinaceae bacterium (assembly GCA_016706685.1). Classification (NCBI taxonomy): domain Bacteria; kingdom Pseudomonadati; phylum Myxococcota; order Polyangiales; family Sandaracinaceae; species Sandaracinaceae bacterium. The sequence goes on from JADJJE010000018.1 coordinate 77,610, forward strand.
CAGCGCGACGAAGAGCGCGTGCTGCTCGAGAACCGCGCGCGCAACCTGGAGCGCGAGCGCGAGCACCTCGAGAAGTTCGTGGACCGCTTCCGCAGCAAGGCCACCAAGGCCGCGCAGGTGCAGAGCCGCGTGAAGAAGCTCGAGAAGATGGAGACCGTGGAGCTGCAGGGCGAGCACGTGTCCATGAGCTTCCGCTTCCCGCCCACCGAGCGCAGCGGCAAGGTGGCGCTCGAGACCAAGGACCTCGGCAAGTCCTACGGCGGCCTCGAGGTGCTGAAGGGCGTGAACCAGCACGTGCAGCGCGGCGAGCGTGTGGCCCTCTTGGGGGTGAACGGCGCCGGCAAGACCACGTTGCTGCGCATGCTGGCGGGCGAGCTCGAGGCCACCTCGGGCAGCTTCGAGTTCGGGCACAACACCAAGATCGGCTACTACGCGCAGCACCACGCCGAGACGCTGCGCCGCGAGGCCACCGTCTACGAAGAGGTGAAGTACTGCGCGAAGGACGCGCCGCACCAGCAGATCCGCTCGGTGCTGGGCGCCATGCTGTTCGGCGAGCGCGAGGTGGACAAGCGCATCGGCGTGCTGTCCGGCGGCGAGCGCGCCCGCGTGGCGCTGGCCCAGCTCATGATCAACCCGGGCAACGTGCTGCTCATGGACGAGCCCACCAACCACTTGGACCTCGTGTCCAGCGAGCGGCTGGCCGAGGCGCTCGACACGTTCGACGGAACGCTGCTGTTCGTCTCGCACAACCGCGGCTTCATCCGGTCGCTGGCCACCACCATCTGGATCGTGGAGGGCGGCAACGTCCTCAAGTACCCGGGCAGCTTCGACGAGTACATGGCCAGCTGCCTGCAGCGTGACCAAGCGCCCGTGGCCGTGAGCGGCGCGCCCGTGCCCGAGAAGAAGGCGCCCGGGAACAGCACACCCAGCAAGGCACCCGTGAAGGTGCCCGTGCAGGCCATGCCCGCCACCAACGGCAAGCGTCCACAGGAGCCCGCGCGCACCGCCGCCCCGGCCGCAGAGCCCGACAAGGGCCGCCGCCGCGAGGACCAGAACGACCGCAAGCGCCGCACGGCTGCACTGCGCCCGCTCGAGAAGCGCGCCGCCGAGCTGGAGAAGCGCGTGGCGGAGCTGGAGCAGAAGCTCGAAGCCGTGAACGCCGAGCTGTCCACCCCCGAGGTCTATGGCGACGCCGCGCGACGGGACACGCTGCTGGGCTCGGTCACGCGCGTGCAGGCCGAACTCGAGGTGGCCATGGAGACCTGGTCCGAGGTGCAAGAGCAGCTCGAGGCCGAGCGCAAGAAGCTCGAAGCGGGCTGAACCGATCGCGCTCCGCTCACGCGGGCGGGAACGAGCAGAAGCCCAGCTGAGCCTCGCACGTGCCGGTGACGCAGAACCCGCAGTCACAGTCCGAGTCCACGTTGCAGCCGCGACGCGCGCAGCCGAGTGCGTCGGCGTCTGGCCGCTCGGGGTCGCACTCGTGGTTCTCGGGGCACGCCAGGTCCAGGAAGAGGCAGCCGTTGCGCTCGCAACGCCCGGTCGCGCTGTCGCAGATCTCACCCTCTTCACAGGCCACGCCGTTGGCTCCGCAGTCGGGCACACAGGTGGTCTCCACGCCACCACAGCAGTCGGGCTGCGCCGAGCGGCACCAGGACCCCGCGCTGCACTCGGTGTCGTCCTCGCAGTCGCGCATGGGCAGCTGACAGATTCCGCAGAACGAGTCGCTGGCTCCGAAGCACTGGGTGCCCCCCAGGCAGTCGGCCGACGTGCGGCACTCGCTCTGCGGCGGCACGATGATGGGCGGCGCGCCACCGCCACCCGCAGGGCGCATCGCACCTCCCTCGCACGTGCGTCCGGCGTCGGGGCCCAGGTCCACGCCGCCCCCGTCCACGAACCCAAAGTCGGGGACATCACCGTCGAACATCACGAACTGATCCGTCGCGCCCCCGTCGCCGCCCAGGCGGTGCGCGTCCGCGCAGCCCATGCCGAGCGCGCCCGCCGTGACGACCCAAGCGACCACCCCAACCACACCCAAGCGAGAGCTCATAGAACCTCCAAAGAAGGACTCCAGTCTGCCATGTCGCGAAAAGAAGCGACAATTGCCAGCTCACCCGCGGCGTGACGCGCCCGCACACTTGGGCCACGCTGCCTGCATCCACCCCGTACGGATGCACGCCATGACCTCGCTCTCGGATCCCCTGACGCTGCCCTGTGGGGCCACCCTCCCGAACCGCATCGCGAAGGCGGCCATGAGCGAGCACCTCGCGTCGTCGCGTCAGGAGCCCACGCGGGCGCTGAACCAGCTGTACGAGCGCTGGTCGCTGGGCGGCACGGGGTTGGTCATCACCGGCAACGTGATGGTGGACGCGCAGCACCTCGAGGCGAAGACCAACGTGGTCATCGCGGGGTCTCCCAACGTCGAGCGCTTCGAGGCCTGGGCGCAGGCGGGCACGCGCGGGGGCAACGCGCTCTTCATGCAGATCAACCACCCCGGCCGGCAGACGCCGCGGCACGTGAACCCCACGCCCATGGCGCCTTCGGCGGTGCCGCCCGTGAACCTCTTCCGCCGCGCCAGCGCCTTCGGGCAGCCGCGCGCCATGACCGAGGCCGACATCCAGCAGACCATCGAGGCCTTCGCGCGGGCGGCGGCGCTGGCCAAGCGCGCGGGCTTCACCGGCGTGCAGGTGCACGGCGCGCACGGCTACCTGGTGAGCCAGTTCCTCTCGCCGCTCACCAACCGGCGCGAAGACGCGTGGGGTGGGTCGCTCGAGAACCGGGCGCGCTTCGGCAGGGCCGTGCTGTCCGCCATCCGGGCCGCCGTGGGCCCCGCGTTCCCGGTGGCCATCAAGCTCAACTCGGCGGACTTCCAGCGCGGCGGCTTCACCGAGGACGAGAGCATCCGCGTGCTGCACATGCTGCAGGCGGACGGTGTAGACCTCGTGGAGATCTCGGGCGGCAGCTACGAGTCGCGCGTGATGCTGGACAAGGTGAACGAGCGCGAGGCGTTCTTCTTGGACTACGCCCGCAAGGCCCGCGCGGCCGTGGACATCCCGCTGATGGTCACGGGCGGCTTCCGCTCGCGCGCCGTCATGGAGCAGGCGCTCTCGAGTGGCGCTCTCGACGTGGTGGGCATCGCGCGGCCCTTCACCCACAACCCCGACCTGGGCCGCGACCTGTGCACGGGGCGCATCACGCGGGCCGAGGACCCGCCGTCCATGCCGGGGCTGTCGCGCCTGGGAGGCACGTCCGAGGCCATGATGAGCGTGGCGCAGATGGCGCTGCTCTCGAAGGGCAAGGACCCCGTCCGTGGCGTTGGGCTGCGGGCGGTCTTCGGCGCGCTGCTGCAGGAGGGTCAGAGCCTGCTCCGGGGGAAGAGCTGACGAGACGCTGAGCCACCATGCGTGACCGCCGCCGAACACCGATGCTTCCCCCCGTGCCCGAGCGCCCGGACGTGCTCGAGACGCTGCGCGGGTTCTTGCTCCGGCCGTTGGACGCGCTCCTGCGCGTGGGAAGCAGCCAGATGGGCGGCCCGAGCCCGCCCGATGAGGGGCTGGCCACCGACACGCCGGCGGGTCTGATGGAGCTGTGGCGCCGCGGCAGCAGCGTGTGGACGCCGTCGCCGCCGAGCGCACAGCTGGACAGCGTGACGGCCGTGGGCCAGTGGACCGAGCTGGTGGCGCAGGTGCCGCCCATGCAGCGCCCGCGCACCGCCCACGTGCGCTTCCTGCTGGCGGGAAGAGAGGTGGGCACGGCGCCCTACCTCGAGGGCGCGCTCTCGTACCTCCCGTTCCAGCCCGACGTGGCGGGCCTGTTCGCGCTCACCTTCGAGCCGCTCGACCGGCGTGGCCGGCCGTTGGGCCTGTCCGATGACGGCCAGTGGCTGCAGGTGGTGTCACCGCGGCCGGTGGTGGCGGTGGACGTGGACCTGCTGTTCTCGGGGGTGCCCGGCGTGGCCGAGTCGCTGCGCGCCGTGGCGGGCGAAGACGGCCTCGGTTGGCAGCTGGTGTACTTGGACCGGAGCCCACAGCCCCGTCGGGCACTCGCGCGGGCGCGCATCGAGGAGTGGCGCCTGCCACGCGCCGCGATGTTGGTGCAGCAAGCCGAGACGGGCCTCGGCAAGCTCGAGCCGGTGCACGAGCCCGCGCTGTTGGAGGCCGAGCTGCGCCGGCTGCGCGCCGATGGGGTCCCGCTGTCGGTGTTCGTTTCGCACGCCGACCTGGTGCCCGCGTGCCTGGCCCGCGAAGTCACGCCCGTGGTGGTGCCGCAGCCTCCTCCGAGGCTGGCAGACCAGCCCGTGCCCTCGTGGCCACCGCGTCGCGCGGGGTCGCTCGGCTTCGACGTGGCCACGCGCAAGCACGTGGAGGCCAGCGCCAAGCGCCACCAGCGGGCGCTCGCGGCGCACTCGGGTGTGCGCTTCCGCCTCGACCAGATGACGCCCAGCGTGGCCGTGGCGGGGCACTCGTTGCGCCTCGAGCTCGACAACCGTGCAGCGCGTGAGGCGGTGTTCGCGGCCATCGACGCGAGCGAGCAGTCCGTGCAGCTGCAGTGCTACATCTTCGAGCCCAGCCGCTTCGCCGAGGACCTGGCCGTGCGGCTCATCCGCTGCGCGCGCCGCGGCGTGCGCGTGTCGCTCCTGGTGGACGCGCTCTACTCGCGCCAGGAGGTGCTGGGCGCGGTCAACCCGTTGCTCGAGGGCCTGGCGCACGAGCCGGGGGTCGACGTCCGCGCCAGCAAGCCCATCCCCACGTTCGGGAGCATGGACGTGCGCACGGTGAAAGAGCGCGACCACCGCAAGCTCATCGTGGTGGACAGCACGCTCGCGTTCGTCTCGGGGCGCAACGTGGGCGACGCCTACTACTCGGGCTTCGATGAGGTGCCCATCGCGGACTTCACGGTGCACGAGCGCATCCCCTGGCTGGACGCGCACCTCGAGCTGCGCGGCCCGGTGGTGAGCGACATCGAGAGCGCCTTCCAGGCCGCGTTCGACGGCGCTGGGGAACACCTCGAGGCGGGCACACGCATCGACGCGGCGAGCCCACCCGCGGTGAGATCCCACAAGAAGGTGCCCAGCACGCTCAAGGCCGGCCGCGACACGTGCCGCTTGGTGCTCCACGATGGGGTCCACGATGCCTACGGCCTCACCGCATACGAGGCCCTGATCGACGTGGCGCAGCGCGAGGTCTACGTGGTGAACGCGTTCCCGGTGTTCAACCGGCTGCGCGACACCATCGCGCGCGCGGTGCGGCGCGGCGTGGCGGTGCACTTGCTCACCGGCTGTGCGCTCACGCGGCGCTCGGACGGCAGCTTCTTCGCGGGGGGGCTGCACCGCGAGCTCTTCGAGTACATGCTGAAGCAGCGCCTGGAGGAGCTGGTGCGCGCCAACGTGCGCGTCTACGAGTACGTCACGCTACCCACGCCCAACATCGTGTCGCTCGGCGGCGTGGTGCGCCCCTACGTGCACGCCAAGATGCTGGCGGTGGACGGCCTGGCGCTCAGCGTGGGCTCCGCCAACCTGGACGCCACAGCCAGCTTCTGGGAGCGCGAGGCCAACATCATCATCGAGGGCGGGAAGGTGCCCGCCGAGGCGCAGCGTCTGCTCGCGGAGCTGTGCGCGCGCAGCCACCCGCTGGACCTCGACTCGAAGGGCTGGCGCGCGGAGTCTGCGCAGCGTGAGCTGGTCTCGCGCCTGTGGCCGACCTCGCTCTACTCGTGACCCACGCAGCTCTGGTGGGCGGCCAGCGCCCAGACCGGGAAGTACGTGCGGTAGAGGTCGTAGTCCACGAGCGCGGTGCGGAAGAACACCCCCACCATGCGCTCGCGCGGCCAGGAGCCGTCGGTGGCTTGGTGGGCTTCGAGGTACGCGGCTGCGCGCTCGCGTGCCTTGTGGGCACAGGCGGAACCGCCCTCTGTCATGGTCAATAACGCCCACGCAGTCTGCACCGAGTGGCCCGTGGGAAGCGGCACGTAGCGGTCTTCGAGGGCGCTCGACTCGTGCTCGCCGAAGCCGCCGTCCTTGCGCTGGTTCGCCATCAAGAACGTGAGCGCACGCACCACGCGTGGGTCGTTGGGCGTGGCGCCCGCAGCGCGCAGTCCACGCACCCCGAAGAGGGTGCCGTAGAGGAAGTGCACGCCCCACGCGCCCGCCCAGGTGCCGTCCGGGCGCTGGCTCGCGCGCAAGAACGCATCCCCGCGGGTGAGCGACTCACGGGCGTCGCGCACCAGGCTGCCATCGAGGGCGAAGCGCGCGTAGCGGGCCAGCGCCTCCATGCACGAGCCGGTGCACTCCACGTACGAAGCCTCCACCATACACTCGAGGAACATCTCGGAGGGGTTCAGCGCCTCGAGCGGCACCTCGGTGCGCCGCGCCTCGTAGCTGCCGAAGCTGCCGTCCGGGTTCTGGCAGCGCAGGATGAAGCGCACCGCGTCGTCCAGCTGGGCGCGCGGTGTGGCCTCCGGGTCGCGCTCCAGCAAGGCGGCCAGCGCCTCGGCCGTGCAGTCGCTCACGGGCCAGCCGTGCTCGCGCGTGGAGAAGCAGAAGCCCCCGCGCGGGTCGGCGCGGTAGTGGTCGGCGTGGGCTCGCAGGCTGGTCCGGATCTGCTGTGCGGCCAGCGTGCTGCGCGCCGCGTCGAGGTCGGCGTCGGTCACGGGCTCCCCCGCGCCCCGTGCGGCGTGCAGGGCGCGCAGCGCGAAGGCGGTGTCCCACGTCAGGCTGCGGGCGCCGGTCACGCGCGCGCCTTCCTCCGGGTCCTCGAACACCCAATGCTCGAGCTGCGCGAACACGCGGTCCACGTCCGGGTCGTTCGGGTTCGTCTGGTGCAGGGCCAGCGCGCCCAACAGGCCGCTCACGGGCGAGAGGCCCAGGTGGTCACTCGAGCGCAGCTCGAAGCGCACATGCTCGCGGAGCTGCGCGCGCAGCGTGGCGAAGTGGTGCGGCTTGGTGACGCGCTCGGACAGCGCGAAGGCACGGTAGGCGGCGCGCAGCACGGGGTGCTCGCTGGCCACGCGGTCGAGCGGGCTCACCTCGGAGCGCATCGCGGCGAAGGGCAGGCTCGCGTAGTCACGCCCGGGATACAGCTCGGCGCGCAGCTCACGGGTCAGGGCCCCGGCGCCCGGCTGCGGCTCCTCGCTGCGCAGGAGCGACACGCCCAGGTAGATCATGCGCGTGTGGCAGTAGAGCCGCCCCGGGTGCACCGGCAGCGCGCGCGGCAGGGCCCACACCCACACGGGCATGGGGTGCACGCCTTCCCAGGCGTACACGTCCAGCAGCGCGAGCCACACCCGGCCCCACGTCGGGATCGTCAGCACGTCGTGCTCGGCGAACAGCTTCCGGCAGGGCGCGAGCCACGGCGTGCTGGCGGGCGCACCGAGGCAGCGGGCCGCCACGTACACCAGCGTGGACACGAACAGCGAGGGGCCCGCGTGGTCGTGCAGCCCATACAGCCCGTGCTCGCCCCGGCTGCGCTCGAAGTAGCGCAGCAGGCTGCGCCGCCGAGCCTCGGGGATGGCCCGACCTGTGAGCACGTGCGCAATCACGTACTGCGCCGTGAGCATGGCGCACCAGCGCATCTCGGCCTCGTATTCGCCCTGGCGTCCGCGCGCCAGCAGGGCCTGCACACCACGCTCGAGGGCGCTGGACTCCACGGCACGCTCGGGCGCTGCGCGGCGCGGCTGCGGGGACGTCTCCATCACGCCTCCGCCGCGATCAGGCGCTCGGCGGCGTCGCGCCGGATCTCACCGCGCTCCACCATGAGCGAGGCGATGCGCTCCACCGCGTGGTCCGGCGCGCCCGCCGAGATGGCGATGCTGCGCGCGTGCAGCCGCATGTGCCCGCGCTGGATGCCCACGGTGGCGAGCGCCCGCAGCGCCCCCAGGTTCTGGGCCAGCCCCACCGCGGCCATGACCCCTGCCAGCTCGCGCGCGTCGCTCACGCCCAGCACCTTGCGCAGCGCCGCCACCGTGGGGTGCACCAGCGTGCTGCCGCCCACGTTGCCCACCGCCATGGGCAGCTCGATCTCGCAGCGCAGCAACCCGTCGGCTCGCGAGAAGCGAGACAGAGGACGATACGCGCCGCTCTGCGCCGCGTAGGCGTGCGCGCCGGCCTCCACGCTGCGCCAGTCGTTGCCGGTGGCGATGGCCACCGCGTCCACCCCGTTCATCACGCCCTTGTTGTGCGTGGCAGCGCGATACGGGTCCACGGCGGCCAGCGCGTAGGCGTGCACGATGCGCTCGGCCACCTCGGGGCCCGACATTTCACCGTCGGCGAGCCGCGCCTCCGGGATGGCACAGCGCGCCCGCGCCAAGCGCCGGTCCGCCAGGTTGGACAGGATGCGAAGCACGGCGTTGCCGCCTGTGAGCTCTTCGAGGCTGGGTGCGATGCCCTCCGCCATGGAGTTGATGGCGTTGGCACCCATGGCCTCGCCGCAGTCGATGACCAGGTGCACCACCAGCATGGGCGTGGGCTCGTGGAACACGTGCACCTCGAGCTCGCGGGCTCCCTGGTGGCGGGAGCGCATCCCGGGCTGCAGCGCGTTGGCCACGTGCAGGAGGCGCTCGCGGGCCGCCAGCACCCGCGCCCGGCCCGCCTCGAGGTCGGGCACGTCCACCAGCTGCACCTGGCCAATCATCAGCGCCGGATCGGCGTCCGCTTCGAACCCACCGGCCTCGCGCACCAGCAGCGCCGTGTTGCTCACGGCGGCCACCACGGACGGCTCCTCCACCACCATGGGCACCGCGTAGTCCTGCCCGTTGATGCGGAAGTTCAGACCCAGACCAATGGGCAGGCTGAACGTGCCGATGCAGTTCTCCACCATCTTGTCCGCGCGCGTGAGCGCCAGGCCCCCTTGCGGCGACAGCGCGGCCAGCTCGTCGCCGTTCAGATCGAAGCGCTCGGCCAGGCGGGCGTGCCGGAGCGGCATGGGCAAGCGGTAGAAGCCGGGGATGCGGGAACGGTCAGACATGGTCACCTCGCTCGAGAGTCTCGGGGGATCGAAGAGGGCGCGCGGGCAGCGTGGGCTGCCACAGCGACGCGTACGCCGTGCGCAGCAGCTCGTCCGACGTGGCCAGCGCGAGGCAGTCCGCTGCCAGTTGCTCCACCTCGGCGCGCGGGATCTTCACGGGCCGGCCCGGCGTGAACACGTCGTCGTTGTCGCGCGCCAGCATGAGCGTGCGGGCCGCCATGAACACGGGCAGCAGGCAGAACAGGCGCACACCCAAGTGCTCTGCGGGGATCGCCAGCGTGTACTCGAGGGCCTCGTCCAGCTTCGCGCGGGCCAGATCGAACAGCGGCGCGATGCTGCGGTGCGCGGCCAGCCGGCGGCGCTCGTCCAGGAGGCCGGCCAGGGTGAGCTCGTCGAGATCCGTCAGCTCGCGCGGCACGAAGGCCCAGCCGCGCGCGCGATCGTCGGTCACGTCCTTGAGGATGTTCACCAGCTGGAGCCCGGCGCCGAAGCTCTCGGCGCGGCTGCGCAGGGTCCGCTCGAGTGGCGCCGCCGGGGGCCCCATGTGCGTAAGGAACAGCTCGGTGAGCATGTGCCCCACGGTGCCGGCCACGAAGTAGCAGTAGCGCTCGAGGTCGCTGATGGTGAGGGGCGCGCGCAGCCCGTCGTGACCGGCCTCGCGGTGCGCATAGACGCGCATGCCGCCCACCATCTCGCTCACCCAGCGCCGCACCGTGGTGGCCATGGCCGGCGGCGAGGCGTCCAGCACGCGGATCACACGCGCCAGGCCTGCAGCCAGCTGCAGCTCGGCGTCCGTGCCGGGCCAGCCCAGCAGCTCGCGCTCGAACTCGGTGGCCCGCGCGTGGCCATGGAGCGCAGCGATGAAACGGTCGAAGTGCGCGTCCCGCTCGGCCGCCGTGGCGCCGGGCGCGTCCTCGATGGTGTCGGCCACGCGGCACAGCAGGTAGCCGCAAGTCACCGCCACGCGCAGGGCGGGTGGCAGGGCCGCGATGGGCTGCGCGAAGGAGCGCGAGACGCCCTCGAGCGCGGTCTGGCAGAAGTCCCAGTCGGGGCCGGCGAGCGCGCCGTTGTGGAGCGCGCGCAGGGCAGGGCGCTGCACCCGGGGGGCCGCCTTCACCTGCTCGCTGTAGCGCCGCAGGGCGCGCTCGGCTTCACTCGCCACCGTGGTCTCGTAGGGGAAGGCGCTGGTCAGCAGCCTCGCCACCTGCTCCACAGCCACGCTGTCTGGGCAGCGTGCGTCCAGCAGCGCGTTCAGCACGCGGGCCACGGTGCGGGTGCGCTCCGGGCGCGTCACGCTGGTGCGCGGCGCGTCAGTGAAGGGCACGCCATCCAGGTCCGCCAGCTTCCCCAGCAGCGCGCGCAGCGTGCGGCGCGTTCGTGGCGCCCGCGGCCAGGTCCCCGCGGCCACGGCTCCGGAGATGGACCAGGCCAGCTGCTCGAGCGAGCGTGGGTCGGTGTCCGCCTCCACGTGCGCGCTGCGGCGCGGCGCCGGCATGGACGCCGTGCCCGCCACCGAGAGCGGGTAGCGCGCCCACTCGCGCAGGCCCGCCGCGCGGTGCAGCCGGCGCAGCAGGGCCACGTCGCGCGACCGCGTGGCGTGCTGCAGCGCGCCGCCCGCCACCTTGAGGAACGCGGCCGCGAACGCCGCGGGGCGCTGCTCCTGGCCCGCCAGGATGCGCATGGTGCGCTCGCGCTCGTAGGCGGATCCGCGCCACATGCGCACCATCGCGTCGCGCACGCCGCTGGCGCTCTCGTCGTCGCGCGTGACCACCTCGTAGAGCGCTTGCGAGAGCACCTCGGGGACGCGGCTGCTGCGCGCTCGCGCCGTGGCGTAGCGCGTCACGTCGCCGGTCTCCACCAGCGTGACCGCGTCCAAGATGCCCAGCGTCATGCCGGCCGCCGAGAGCGGGTGCGTGGTGCCCACGGCGTCGCCCACCAGCGCCACGCCGGCTTCGCCATAACAGCTGCGCGGGGTGAGCCGGTTGGCGGCCCAGACCACCTTGCCGTGCTCGAGCCCGTCGCGGAACGCGTGGCGCAGCGTGTCGGGGAGCACCGGCCCGAAGCCGTGCCAGAGCGCCTCGGTGGAGCGCGCCCCGCCACCCACGGGCACGTCCAGGCAGAGGCGCACGCACGCCTCGGACACGCGGTACATCAGCAGCGGCCCGGGCCCGCCCAACATCACGTGCCCGTAGCCCTCGTGCGGCAGCCGCACGCCCGTGAGCAGCACGCCCGCCATGTGCGACACGGCCGCCGGCGCGTGCCGTGGTCCGAAGCAGCTGGCTCGCACGGCGGAGCTGCGTCCGTCGGCGCCCACCACCAGCCCTGCGCGCACCTCGTGGGTGGCGCCCGCCAGCGTGTAGCTCACGGTGCCGTTGGTCAGCGTGCGCAGACGCGCGTGTGGCCGATAGGTCACCCCCGGGGTCACCGCGATGCGCTCGCGCAGGTGGCCGAGCAAGTCCGCGTGCTCCATGGCCAGCGCGCGCTCACCGTCGGCATACGGCAAGAGCACGGGCGCGCCGCCGTCGTCCGAGAAGAACGCAAAGCCGCGGCCCTCGGCGTGCTGTGCCGCGGGCAGGTCCGCGAGCAGCCCGAGGCGCCGCAAATGACTGGCCGCCAGAGGGTGCAGCCACTCGCCGGCCAGGCGCTTCGCGGCGTTGGGTTCGGCCTCCAGCAACAGCACGCTTGCCCCGCGCTCGGCGAAGCCCGCCGCCGCCGCGATGCCGGCCGGGCCTGCGCCCACCACCACCACGTCCACCTCGCGGGTCACGCGCTCACCTCGCTCGCCGCCGCGCGCACGCTGGGCGCACGCAGCGTCACCCCGGGCCGCACGTAGTCGCGCAGCTCACCCGTGATCACGGGCTCGAGCGTGTGCAGCGCCGCCACGTTGCGACACCCCGTCAGCAGCATGACCGCGCGCAGCTCGGCCTCCACGTGCATCAGGTAGCGCAGCGCGCCCTCGCGCCCGCCCTCGCAGAAGGCTTGGTACACCGGCCGCGCGATGCCGGCCGCTTGGGCGCCCAGCGCCAGCGCGCGCGCCACGTCCAGCCCCGAGGCCACGCCGCCCGTGGCGATGGTGGTCATGCCGGCCTCCACGCAGTAGTGCACCGACGCGGCGGTGGGCGTGCCCCACTCCCACAGCGCCTCACCCAGGCGCCGCGCGTCACCTTCGGCGCGCAACGTCTCCACGCCCACCCACGACGTGCCACCCGCGCCCGACGTGTCGGCGTGCAGCACGCCCACCTGCCGCAGACGGCGCGCGCAGCTGCGCCCGATGCCGTTGCCGGTCTCCTTGGCCACCACCGGCACGGGCAGCTCCGCCACCAGCCGCGCAAAGGTCTCGAGCCCGCCGCGAAAGTCGCTGTCCCCCTTCGCCTGAATCAGCTCCATGGCCGGGCTCATGTGCACGCACAGCGCGTCGGCACCCACCTCGTCCACCAGCGCCGCGATGCGCTCGGTGCTCAGGTCACGCGCCTGGATCACCCCCAGGTTGCCCAGCAGCAGCGCGCCCTTTGCCACGTCACGGATGCGGTACGTCACCCCCAGCTCGGGCTCGCGCTCCATGGCTCGCTGGCTGCCGAGCCCAAACGCATAGCCGCGCTCCTCCGCCACGCTGGCCAGCTCGCGGTTGATGGCCGTGGCGTCGGGATGCCCACCCGTCATGGCCGCGATCACCAGCGGCGCGCGCAGCTCCTTGCCCAGCAGCCGCGTGCGCGTGTCGATGGCCGCGAGATCGAGGTCCGGCAGGCTCTCGTGCGGTAGCTTCACGCAGTCGAGCAGCGTGCCCGTCACGCGGTACGCCACGGCGTCCGTCGCACACAGCGCCAGGTGTTCGGCTTTTCGGTTCGAGACGACGGACATGCGGCGCTGCTCCTTCGCGACACGTCATGGCAACGGTCGCGGAGAGCAGCCTGCTGGCTGGGGCGCTCCGCCGCCATGGCCATCGGAGTCGCGCCGGGTGGTCGCCGCGCTCACGACTACCCGGCTGCGGAGCACGAGTAGGTCGGTGGCGACGCCTTCCTCAGCGGAGGAAACGCGACGCCGTCAGGGGCACGTCACCCAGGCCGTGATCGAGTACGACGCGCACAGGTCGCTCGCGGTGATCACCACCTCGTAGTCGATGTCGAAGCCAGCGGGCACCGACCCCGGCACCGTCGTCGTCCCGGTCTCGGAGAACGCCCCCGACCCGTGCGAGGTGGCGGCTCCGTATGCGGGTGACCAGATATTGAAGTTCGCGCCGCCGGTCGTGCCCTCGTGCGTCCACTCGAGGGTCATCGCGCACCCTGCCGCGACGCGCAGGAAGAACCAATCCTCTTCACCCGCCGAGAGCGAGCGATGCCAGGTCGTCGGCTCGTTGCTGAGCGTCCCCCTGACCTCGGACAACCAGGCGTCTGGCTCATAGGTGTCCTGCCGCGCCAACGTGCACGCGTTGCGGATGCACCCGCCTGTCCCGTTGTCGTCGTAGCCGAACTCGCACGCGCCGCAGGTCACCACGCCCGCCGCGCTCTCGCAGGGACGGTGCGCGTCGCAGCCGCCATTGTCGGTCGCGCATTCGTCCACTTCGCACCCGCCCGATCCGTCTTCCTGATAGCCGGCGATGCAGCCGCCGCACGTCGGCACGGCGTCCGCGCTCGTGCAGAGGCGCAGCGCGTCGCAGCCGCCGTTGTCGGTGGCACAGGCGTCGACTTCGCATCCCGTGAGACCGTCGCCGAGGTAGCCGGCAGGACAGTCTCCACAGACGGCCACGCCCTCCTCGTCGGTACAGCTCGTCAATGGGTCGCAGCCACCGTTGTCCCCAGTGCAGGGGTCGACGTAGGCGTCGACCGGCCCGGCATCCGTGCCCGCATCGTCGGTGCCCGCATCGTCCGCGCTCGCGTCGTGGTTGCCGGCGTCCTCCTCCGCGGGGTTGTCGTTGCCGCCGCAACCGAACGCGGCAACGGAGAGTGCGAGGAGAACGAGGAGCTGGCGACAGCGCATCGCGCTTTGTCCCACCACCGCCCCGCTCGACTCAATCGAAAAGCGCTCGCGGGCTACTCCACATCGTGAGTAGCCCGCCAGGGCTGGTCCCAGCCCGTGCGCTCTGCCGCAGCGAGCCGTGCGCTTCCACGCTCGTTCAGAGCGCTTCGGTGAACGCCCGCCCGAACTCGAGCGGCCACGGCCGGTCTCCCGGCTTGGTGGCCGTCGCCGCGCGCAGCAGCTTGGCCATGCTGGCGGGGAACACCTTCAGGCGCTCCGGGTCCTCGAACGGGTCCCTCGTCATGTGCGCGATGATGCGGTCGCGGGTGTTCTCGATCTCGTCGAAGAACGAGCGCCCCGTGGTCACGTTGTAGATGGTGCCGGCCAGCGCGTAGATGTCGGCGCGCGGGTCGAGCTCCACCGGGTCCAGCACCTGGTCGGGCGCGATGTAGCCCGCGGTGCCTGCCACGAAGCGGCCGGCCACGTCGCTCGACACGTGCTGCGCGCGCACCATGCCGAAGTCGATGACCACGGTGGCCAGCGGCGGCACGATGGCCGGGTCGCGGTGCTTCATGGGGTCGAAGCGCTCACCGCGCTGGAGCGGCAGGCGCAGCCAGAGGTTGGCCGGCTTGATGTCGCGGTGCACGAGCCCTGCGCCATGCAGCGCGGCGAGCCCAGCACAGCCACCCAGCACCACGTCGCGCAGCTCGAACAGGCTCATGCGCCGCGCGCTCGAGTACTGCTGGAGGTCCGCGCCAATGAGGTATTCCAGCACCAGGAAGGGCACGCCCTCCGAGACGCCGCGGTCGATGATGTTCGCCACGTTCGGGTGATAGAGCCCGGCCAGCGCCGCGGCCTCCTCCACGAACGACGCCAGGATGCCTGCGCTCTCCGTCTCGGACGCGTTCTGCAGGGCCTCGCGCTTCGGGATCTTGAGCACGAACATACGGTCGGCGCCAGGCTTGCGCACCAGCCACACGGAGCCGATGCCGCCCTCGCCGATGCGCTGGATGAGCTCGTAGCCCTCGATGAAGTGCGGCTCCTTCTTGGGCTTCTGCGGCGGCGGCGGAGGCGTGCGGCGGATGGCGGCCTGGACCGCGGCTTCGAGCAACGCGGACGCGATGGGGCCGAGCGACGCCAACCACACGTCCAGCATGGAGAGCTCGCGGGTGCGGATGGCGCGGGCCACCAGCGTGGCGCGCCGCTTGGCGTTCTCGGCGTGGTCCTTCGAGAAGGCCTCGTCGGCGCCCACGTTCTCCACGCGCAGCGCACGCACGGGGTCGGCCAGGGCGGCCTGCACACGGTCACCCGCGAGCACCAGCTCTTCACACAGCGCCTCCAGCTCGGGCGTGCGGCCGGCCACGGTGCCAAACCGCGAGAGCGCCAGCGACAGCGCGCCGAGCGCGTGCGCCAGCTCGGTGTCGTGGGCCTGCAGCGCCTGGAGCGCGGCGGTGGTGTCAGCGCCCCAGCGGCCCTCTTCTTCGCCCGCCGACAAGATGGTGCGCAGCACCTCGGCCTGGTCGCAGCAGTGCGTGAGCGCCTGCCGGTCCATCATGGGGAGCGCCGTCGCTAGCCGCTCCAGCATCTTGGGGCGGTCGATGACCAGCGCCCACCACGCGGCGAAGGGCCCGAGCCAGGCCACGTCGTCGCCCACGCCGAGCGTGGTGCCGCGGGCGGTGTCCACCAGGCGCCAGAAGATGGCGCTGAGCGCGGTCTCGAGCGAGGCGGGCATGAGGCGGGACTCGTCGGCCAGGCCCTGCAGCTTGCGCAGCCAGAGGCACGTGTCGTGCGCCGCCTGACCCGCACGCGGCCCGAACTTGTCTTCGCCGCAGGCGTCGAGTGCGTAGCCGCCGAGGCGCAGCGCCAGCACCTCGAGGGGCACGTCCACGGCCATGTCCACGCCGTCGTCCTGCCGGCGCTGCTTCACTACGTCCAGGATCTGGGCGGGCGTCCCCGCGATGGTCTGCCAGGTGTCCTCCAGGTTCGGCTCCTGGATGGGCATGGCGTCCGGGCTGGTCGCCAAGAGCGGGCTCCAGATGCGCAGCGCGAACGCGCGCGCGCAGGCCTCGATGGCGTTGATGGCCGCAGCACGCTGGCGCGGGCGGGACTCTTCGAGCGCCGTGCGGCGGGCCTCCTCGAAGGTGGTCGAGATGGAGCTGGCGAAGCGCGCCGCGCGTGCGTCCGCCTCGGGGTCGTCGTACTCGGCGGCCAGGCGCATCAGGTTGTCGAGGCCGATCTCCAGGTCGAGAGGGTCGCGCTCGGCGCTGTCCACGATGTCGGTCACCGCGATGACCTCGATCCAGCGGCGCATCTCCGAGAACTCGCCCGCGCGGACCCGGCGCGCGCGGGTGCGCAGGCGGCGCAGGTGCGGCTCGATCTCGTCGTCCATGGTGCCGCGCCGCCACAGCGTGGCGAGGCCGCGTGCCAGCGCGCGCGCCGTGATGGCCCCGCCGTCGCCGTGATAGACCCGCGCGGCGAGCCGGTCCCAGATGTCGCGGCGCTCGAAGTACAGATACGGCGTGGCGGCGGCCACGGCGGCCAGCACGAACGGGTCTTCGTCCTGCGAGCGCACGATGGCCACCAGCTGGCTGGCCAAGAAGCCCAAGCGGTCCGCGGGCAGTGACGCGAACGCCGTGATGGCGCGCTGGCGCAGCACGGGTGAGTCACCCATGACCCAGTCCAGCAGCATGCCCTGCAGCTCTTCCATGCTGCCCGTCAGGCGCCCGAGCGCGCGCGCCGCGTGGATCCACACCAGCGGCTCCGGGTGCAGCAAGAGCGGCTGCAGCAGCGAGAGCGTCTTGCCCACCAGCTCCTGGCTGGTGTTGGGGGTGACCGCGCACACGCTCACCTCGAGGCAGCGCGCCGCCAGCACGCGCCCGCGCAGGGCACCGTGCGCCGGCTTGCCGATCAGCGCCTCGAAGGCCGCGGGCGAGCGCCACACCCACGCGCCGAACTCGGGCAGCTCGAGCGCGCGCGAGCCGGCCTCCCAGATCAGGATCTCGAGGCGCGAGCGCACCTCGGTGTTCATGGGGTGATCGAGGTCGCTGCCGTCACCCGTCAGCGGCACGCAGGCGAGCGCGTCCAGCAGCGGCCCGCTGACCACTCGCTCACGAGCCGCGCCCGCCACCGCCTGGCGCAGCGCCGCGTCGCCTGCGGCGGCCTCCAGCAACCCGGCCATGTTGGTGTCGCCGCGCCACGCGCTGGACGAGCACCAGGTGAGCAGCACCAGCCCGCCGTGGTTCGCGAACAAGGTGAACAGCGCCACGTCCGCCTCCGGGTGCATGCTGAGCGCAGGCAGCTCCGCCGACACGAGGTCCGCGGCCGCCCGCAGCTCCTTCGGGAGGTCATCCTCCTCCGTGGGGTCTTCGCGCCAGTGGCGGCGCAGCATGGGGTCGAGATCCGGCTGACTCGAGAGGGCCGTGGTGAGCGTAACCAGCGCGTCGTTCAACGGTGAGGAGATCATCGTGGTGCATCAAACTATCGCACTTCGGCCCCACCTTTCGCATTATTGGCGGTCGGCGGGCGCGTCCACACCCTTGTAGATGCCACCGCGCACGATCCACGGGAAGAGCACGTTCTTCACCCAGAAGGCGCCAATGTTCACGCTGAAGCCGGTGGGCGCGAACACCCGCATGCCGCCGGCCTGCACGCCGAGCACCGAGCCCCAGCGGTGGGGCGTGGGCTCGAACGCGTTCATGCGCGCTTCGCGCCCCGCGAACAGGCACCGGATGTTGTGCGCCACCGTGAGGAAGCCCCCGTTGCGCGCCGAGCTGCGGTGCGGGTCCGTGGCCGCCACGTCGCCCACCGTGAACACGTTCGCGAAGCCCGGCACGCGCAGCTGCGCGTCGGCCCGCACGTAGCCGTGGGCGTCCAGCATGCTGGCCGGCACGAAGCCCGTGTTGGGGCGCTGCTGGCCCACCGCCCAGAGCACCACGTCCGCCGTGAAGGGCGCCTGCCCGCTCTCGAACTGAAGCGGCTCGCGCGTCAGCCGGTCCCCCGCGAAGCCCGCGGGCATCACCGCGCGGTGGTCCGGCCGGAGGTCCACGCCCTGCGCCGCGAGCCGCGCCGTCACCTTCTTGCGCACCTTCGGGTGGTAGTCGGGCAGGAGCCCGCGCTGGCCGTAGAAGAGCGTGACGGTCTTCTCGGGGTACGTCTCCTTCAGGTTCGACGCCGAGCTCGCGGCCGTGGCGCCGCCCCCCACGATGGCGATCGAGCCTGCCGCCGCCAGCTGGGCCGCGACGTCCGCGATGCCCCGCTCCACGTCTTCGCGCGTCTCGAGCGCGGCGCTGCGCCAGAAGCCACTCGTCACGCCCATGGAGAGCACCAGCGCGTCATACGTCAGCGTCTCCTCGGTGCCGTCGGCGTTCTGGATGGCCAGCTGGTTCTGGTCCGGCGTCAGCGAGGTGATCAGCCCGTGGCGAATGGCCATGCCGCGCAGCTTGCGGTAGCGCGAGAAGTCCGTGAGGTAGTTCTCCTGCCAGTCCCGCGGACGCGCGATGCGGGTGCCCAGCTCTTGGCCGCTCACCACAGCGAGCTTCGGCGAGATGCCGATGACGTCGAAGTCCGGGTGCAGCCCGAGCGCCACGAGCAGCCCCGTCTCTCCGAGCCCAGCGATCACGACGCGCTTCTTCATGGGCGCCGTTCTACCACTGAGCTGCCAGTCTGCTCAGCGACAAGATTCGAGTCGATCTGGGAGTGGCTGAGAAGCGTCGCTACCGACGTTGAGGAGTGGGTCGCCCTCTGAGAGGGTCGTATCCCGGGCGGAGCTCGGTGGGCGCGAAGCGGCCGGGCGCGTCGTAGACCACCGGCTCTCGATGTTCGCGTATGAGCTTGCGCACGCTCACCATGCCGACATGCGGATGACGTATGCGTCTTGGTCTCCAAGGGCGGTCTGTCCAGGCCAGGTGCCGTAGGTCATGCCGGCGACGAACAAGTCGCTGCCCGAGAGGGCGATGCTCTCGGTGTACTCGACTTGAGCCGTACCGAACTGTCGTGCTCCTGCGAACTCGCCCGTGGCGGTGTGCCGCGTCACGAACACATCGAAGCCACCCGCCGCGGTGTGTCCGGTCCATGCTCCGCTCAACGTCTGCCCGACGAGATAGATCCAGCCATCCTCGCGGATGCCGAGCTCATCGACCGACTCGTCCCCGCTCGTGCCGAACTGGTGCAGAAAGAGGACACCGCCGTCGGTGTCGTACGCGCCCAGGAACAAGTCGGAGTTGCCGGACGATGTCTGCCCCGGGAAGCTTCCCGACGTCGAGCCCGCGACAATGACCTCCCCGCTCGCGTTGACGCCGATGGCGCTCAGCCTGTCAAAGGCGCTCGTGCCGAACTGGCGCGTCCAGAGGACGTTGCCGTCGGTGTCGTACATGCGCAAGAACGCATCGCCGTTGCCCAGCGAGGTCTGCCCCGGCAATGTGGCGAGAGAGACCGCGCCTCCTACCGTCACGTTCCCGCTGGCATCCGCAACCACCCCGCCCAGAGAGAGGTATCCTGGGGCCTCCACCCCGAACTGCTGCAGCCACAGGCGGCTCCCACTCGCGTCGTACTTGGCGACGAAGATGTCCTCGTCGCCCACCCGCGAGTACGGGGAAAAGGCACCGCTCGTCATCCCCGCCACGATGATGTTGCCGTCGTTGTCGATGGACATCGTGACGATGGAGTCGTCCTCGCTCGTGCCGAACTGTTGCGTCCAGAGGACACCACCGTCCGTGTCGTACTTGCGAAGGAAGGCGTCGGAGTTTCCCGCCGAGCTCTGTCCAGGGAGCGCTGCGTCCGCCGTCCCGGCCACGATGACCTGTCCTGCGCTGTCCGAGGCAACGCCCATCATGCGATCGTGCCCGCCGGTCCCGAACTGATGGGTCCAGAGGATGCTTCCGCTCGCGTCGTACCTGCGGACGAAGGCGTCGGTGTTTCCAGCCGAGGTCTGTCCGGGCAACTCTCCCTGCGTCGTACCGACGACGAAGATGGCGTCGGTCCCGGCCACGGTCACATCCATGGCCACGTCCCGCTCCGTGGTGCCGAACTGCCTTGTCCAGGTCACGGCCGAGGCGATGGAACTGCACACTCGATTCTGTGTGGCGCTGGGCGTGGTGGTCTCCACCTGCCCGGTCCCGCACACGGCGGCATGCGCACTGCAGAGGGCCGTGTTGGGGTTCGCGCTGAACGTGCCGGGCGCGCAGGCTGTGCACACGCGGTCGGTCGCCGGGCCGGGCATGGTCGCCGAGGTGCCCGCCGCGCAGTCGCGCCACGCGTCGCACTCCAACGCGTTCGACGCGTCGCTGAAGTGGTTGGCTTCGCAAGGCTCACAACGGCGATCGTTGGTGGCGGACGGCAGCACGTCCACGTACTGGCCCGCGGGGCAGGTCACCCAGCTCGCACAGAGGGTGGCGTTCGGCGTGGTGCTATAGGTGTCCGTGCCGCAGGTGGCGCAGGTACGGTTGTTCGTAGCGTCGCCCTCGCTCATCACGAACTCCCCGGCGACGCAGCTCGAGCGAGACACACACACGGTGCCCGCGTCGGCGTCGTGATCCCAGTCGGTGGTCACGCACGGCTGCCGCGGGGCAGGGCCACCGGGGCAATAGGCACCGGGCTCGCACGCGACGCAGGTGGGCGGACTGACGGCCGAGGCCGGCGCCGTCTGGAGCGTGCCCGGCATGCACGGAGGCCAACAGGTGGACGGGTCGTAGCCCTCGTCCGTACGGCCGTCGCAGTTGTTGTCCGTCTGGTCGCACGCCTCGGTGGCGCTCGGGTTGATGTCGACGCGCAGGTCATTGCAGTCTTCGCCGCAGACCAGGTCGTCGTTCTCATTGGGGTTGCAACACGCCGCGGCCACGACGTTGTCGCCATCCACGTCGGTGCCGCCGAGGGTGGATGGGTCGCAATCCTCGTCAACGTGGTCCACGTCGCAGACCTCGGTGTTGCCCGGGAAGCGGTCGTCGTCGTCGTCGTCGCAGTCGTTGCCGCCGCAGGCCACGCTGGCGATGCCGTCGCCGTCGCGGTCCGGCTCGTCGCAGCCCCCGCCGTCCAAGGTGGCCATGTCGGGGGGGTCCACAGTCGCATCGGTGCTCGCGTCATCCATCGAGGCCGTGCTGCCACACCCGGACACGAAAGTTGCGACCAGGAGGAGATGGAGGAGGCCCTGCCCTTGCTTCATGTCCCCAGGATACGTCCTCGGGTCAGGGATTGCTCCCCTGAATTGCGCGTCGATGACGCGGAGGTCGAGCCCGAGGCGAGCGTCGTCAAACGGTCGCCGCGATAGCTGGTGGGGCCGCGTCAGGTTGCCGGCGTCGGCGAAGCCCGCCAGGTGGGCAATCTCACCCACCGTCGCGTCCGCGTTTCCACGTGCTAGGAGACCCGGAATGGCTGCTGCGGTCTCGACCATCGCTCTTCGCAAGATGACGCCCCCGCTCCTCCCCGCGCTCGTTGGCGCTGCCGTCGTGGCGCTCGTCGTGGGCAGCTTCTTCGGCCGCGTGAGCACTATCACCTGCGTGCGCGCGGCGGGAACGTGCCACGTCGAGTCGCACGGGTTTCTCTACCGCGTCCAGGACGAGCAACTCCCCATCGCTGAGATGGTCGGCGTCGGCGTCGAGACGGTCACGTCGACCAACCGCAACCGGGGCACGTCAGTCACCACCACCCAGCACGACGTGCTCTTGCGCATGGGTCGCACCGCGAGCGGAGCTGTCCAACCGGACGTGCGCGTCCACACGTACGACGTGCTCGCCGGGCCCGAGTCCACGGGCCTCGCGGCGAGCCAGTTGCTCGCTTTCCTCGGGAGCCCAACGGAACCGCAGCTCACGGTCACGTTCGGCACTCACCGCACGGGCTACGCCGCGTCGGTGCTCGTGTGGGTGCTGCTCACTCTGATCGCGAGCTACTGCTTTCTCTGGGCGGCCCGCGTCTCGGTGCACCGCGAGGACCGCCCCGAAGAGAGTCGCTCCCGCGTCCGCGTCGAGCTCGAGAAGGGTCCGGCGATCATGAAGGACGTCCTCGGGCTCGAACGGCGGGCGGGCGAAGACCCTGACCGACGGCCTTGGGCCCATCAGCTCAGTGTTGTGTGCCCCGGTCGCCCCGATAGCTCGTGGGGCTCACGCCCTCCCAGCGCTTGAACGCCCGCGTCAGGTTGCCCGCGTCGGCGAAGCCCGCCAGGTGCGCAATCTCCCCAACCGACAAGTGCGGGTCGGCCAGCTTGCTGAGCACCACGTCGTGCCGCAGCCGCTTGGTGAGGTCGCGGTAGGTGGTGCCCTCCTCGCGCAGCCGCCGGCGCAGGGTGGGCGTGCTCATGCGCATGGACTCGGCCACCTCTTCGAGCGAGGGCATGGCCAGCGGCAGGCCGCGCTGGCGCAGGATCATGGTGCGCACGCGCGTGGAGAAGGTGGTGTCGTCGCCCTGCACCGTGGTGGCGTCCACGGGCTTCTGGTGGATGAAGCGCTCGAGCTCGGACTCCGTGCGCACCGTGCTCAGGCCCACGTAGCGCGTGGAGAAGTGCAGCGCCGCGCACTCGGCGTCGAAGCGGTGGGTGCCCGGGAAGATGAGGCCGTAGTCGTCCGCGTGCGCTGGCTGGGGGCTCGCGAAGTCGGCCCGAGCGATGGGGATCTTCCGCGCGATGAGCCACGAGGCGACGCGGTGCACCATCATGAGCCACAGCTCCTGCAGTACCCCGGTGGGGTCGAGCGCCCGGTCGCGCACGCGCACCCGGCACACCGCCATCTCGCCCTCGAGGTTCAGCGATAGCGTGATGTCGCGGGTGAGCACGGAGAAGGCGCTCATGAAGCGCTCGAGCGAGCGCCCCAGCGTCTCCTGGTGGATGGCCAGCTCGCAGGCCAGCGCGAACGCGCCGCGCGGGCAGGGCGAGGCCGTCATCCCAATCAGCTCGTCATCGCACGCGTCCCAGAGGAAGCGCACCAGCGACGAGAAGTCGGCCGCGGTCACGCGGGCCCCGGGCTCGTGCAGCGCCGCGTGGTCCCAGCCGAAGCGGACCGCCGTGGCCACCGGGTCCACGCCCCGCCGGGCCGCCCCAGCGAGGAGTCCGCAGACGAAGTGACTCGAGAGGGTAGGGGTGTCGTGGCTCATGGGGCGCCTTGCTGGCCGTGGCCGTGTTGCCCTGCGGGCAGGCCCGAGGGTGCCTCTCCCTGAAGGGCCTCGCCGCCGGTGTCCACGACGTGAGCGCGATGGCCCACTTCCGTGACCACCTCGTGCCACGGTCTACCAGCTGGGGAGGGTGGGGGACAAGGCGGGCTCCTCGGCACTCGTCACCCACCTGTCGCCTGCGGGGCACGCTCGCGTTGCCATCCGCCCGCACCGTGGTGGACATGCAAAACCAGTCGATCATCACCGAGTCCCCGCTCCGCGCCTCGCGCCGCAGCGGCAGCCGCCTGGGCCGGACCACGTTGCTCATCGCCGAGGCTGTGGCCAACGAGTCGCTGCGCGGCATCGACGACCCGGCCGAAGACTGCCTGGCGCGTGCAGCCCGGCTCAGCTTCGTGGCGCAGCAGCTGTGCGCGGTGCACGGCGTGCGGGTTCACGTCACGGGCGAGATCCCCCGGCAGCCAGTGGCGCTGGTCGCCAACCACGTCAGTTACTTGGACCCGCTGGCGGTGCTCTCGTGCATGCCGGCCACGGCCATCGCCAAGCGCGAGGTGCGCGACTGGCCCGGTGTGGGCACCGCGCTCGAAGCGCTGGGCGCGCTGTTCGTGGACCGGGACGATGCGCAGAGCGGGGCACGCGTGATCCGCGAGGCCGTCACGCGGCTGCGCTCCGATGTGTCGGTGCTGACCTTCGCGGAGGGCACGACCACATCGGGGCGAGGGGTGCTCCCGTTCCGGCGCGGCATCTTCGGCGCGGCCCGCATCGCGCGGGTGCCGGTGGTGCCGATGGCGCTGCGCTACGAGGACCCCGAGCTCCCCTGGGTGGGCTCGCAGAGCTTCTTGCCGCACTACCTGCGCACGGCCAGCAAGCCGGTGACGCACGTGCACCTGCACTTCCTGCCGGCCCTCGAGGTGAGCGCTGGTGGCGAGGACCGTTGCGCCAAGCACGCACGCGACCAGGTGCGGGCCTGGGTCGCGCCACACGCCCAAGCGTGAGCTTCCCCGAGCTGGACGAGCTGTTCGTGGTGCTGGACGCGCTCGGTCCCTGGGCGCGTCCCACCGTGCGTGGGCACGTGGACGTGGACGGCCAGCGCGTGCCGCTGCTGGACATCACGCTCGGCGCCACCGACCCGAGCGCGCCCACGCTGGCGCTCATCGGCGGCGTGCACGGGCTCGAGCGGATCGGCGCGCAGGTGGTGCTGGCGGAGCTGCAGAGCCTGGCCGCGCGCCTGGTGTGGGACCGCACCCTGCGGCGCGAGCTGGAGCACGTGCGCGTGGCCACGTTCCCCATCGTGAACCCGTGGGGCATGCTGCACTCCACGCGCAGCAACGCACGCGGCGTGGACCTCATGCGCAACGCCCCGCCGGTGGACCCGCGCCAGCGCGCCACGCCGCTGGTGGGCGGGCAGACGCTCTCCTCGCAGCTGCCGTGGTTCGCGGGCGATCAAGCGCCCGACGCGATGGAGCCCGAGGCGCAAGCGCTGTGCGCGTTCGTCCGCGAGCACGTGTTCCCCGCGTCTTGCGCCGTGACCCTGGACGCCCACTCGGGCTTTGGTCTGCGCGACCGCCTGTGGTTCCCGTACGCCTACACGCGCGCGCCGTTCCCTGGCCTGCCCGAGACGGCGGCGTTGGCCGCGCTGCTGGACGTGAGCCTGCCGCACCACGTCTACGCCATCGAGCCTCAAGCGCAGGCGTACACCATTCGCGGTGACCTCTGGGACCACCTCTACGCCGAGCGCTTGGCGCGCACGGACCTGCCGCCCGGCCGCTTCATCCCGCTCACGCTCGAGATGGGCTCGTGGACCTGGGTGCGCAAGAACCCGTGGCAGCTGGTCACGCACCGCGACGGAGGCTTTCACCCCGTGGCCCCGCATCGCCTCGAGCGCACGCTGCGTCGCCACTTGCCGCTGCTCGAGTTCCTGCGGCGCGCGGTGTCGAGCGCCGATGCCTGGGTGCCCACCGGTGCCATCGAGCGCGAGCGCGCGCTGACGGCGGGTTACCGGCGCTGGTACGGATGATGTTGGTCCCCTCGATGGCGGATCGAGGCTGGGAGCCGAGTCATTGGGCACCCACGGCTGAAGCCGTGGGCAGCAAACCTGGCCTGGACATACCGAAAGTCCGCCCGTCGGGCGGACTAAGTGGTCGGCAACGGGGTGTGTTCTACCCAGGGTGGCCGGACACAAACAACAGCTGCAGGGGTCCGAGTACCCTTGGTAAAACGGCCTCCAACTTCACGACGATCTAGTCCGCCCGAAGGGGGGACTTTCAGGTGGTCGAGGCCTAGTTTGCTGCCCACGGCTTGAGCCGTGGGTGCCCATCGTTGCGTGCTTGTGATCGCTCCGTTGCCGCCCCGTTGCATGCGCACCCCACGATGGCCTCCAACAAGAGGAGAACATCATGCAGACCACGACGACCACGACGCTAGAGGCGCCCCAGCTCGACGAGTGCTCGGTCTACCCGCGCCACCCGCGCGGCCTCCCGCCCGACGAGATCCGCACGCGCCGCTACACCCTGCGCTTCGCCCGTGACGGACGTGACCTCGAGGCCATCCAGCGCCTGCGCTTCCGCGTCTTCAACGAAGAGCTGAACGAGGGCCTGGCCGCGTCGCGTGAGAGCGGTCTCGACCGCGACCCGTACGACGCGCGCTGCCACCACTTGCTCGTGCTCGACACCGCCACGGGCGAGGCGGTGGGCACTTACCGGCTGATGACCCGCGAGACGGCGCACGGCGAGTCCTTCTACTCGGACTCCGAGTACTACCTGGGCGCGCTCCCGAGCCACATCGCGAGCGACGCCGTCGAAGCGGGACGGGCCTGCGTGGCGGCCGACCACCGCAACGGGCGCGTCATCCGCATGCTCTTCGCGGGCCTGGCGCGGTACCTCGCGTGGAACAACAAGCGCTACCTCTTCGGCTGCTGCTCGGTGCCCACGCTCGTGCCCGCCGAGATGTACGCGCTGCTGGCTCGGCTGCAGGGCGAGGGCCACGTGGACAGCGAGATCCTGCTCGCGGCGCGGCCCCACGTGCGCGAGCCTATGCCTCCGCTCGCCGACGTGGCGGCGCAGCTGGCCGCGGTGGAGGCTCCCGCGCTGATGACCACGTACATCCGCCTCGGCGCGCGCGTGATCAGCGAGCCGGCCTTCGACCGCGACTTCAACGTGAGCGACCTGATGGTGCTGTTGGACGTGCACGGCATGGAGCCGCGCGTGCTGGCCAGCCTGACCTCCGTGGGCGCCAACCAGGCCGCCTGATACACTGACGCGATGAAGCGCGCGTGGTGTCTGGTGGTGGCCTTGCTTCTCTCGGCCTGCGGCGCGGGCGGTGAAGCTGCGGGAGAGAGCGAAACACCCAGCGCGGCCCCCGCCGAGCCAAGCGCCACAGGCCCCGTCTACGACTTGCACGAGTGGGGCGTGGTGGCCGTGCGCCCAGGGGGCTTCGAGGTGGCCGCCGGGGCGGGGCAGCCGCGCATGGAGCTCAACGTGGACAAGCCGGTGCTGTACGTGCACTCCGACGAGCCCGCCCCATTTCCGCTCACCGTGCAGGTGAACCTGCCGGACGCGCTGCACCCCGTGGAGCACTTTCCGCCCACCGACCTCCGCCCGCTGCGCTGGCGCGCCGAGGTGGGCACCGCCGGCTGTCGCGGCCAGTACCCCGGCGCCACCGACGTCCTCGACGCGCGCTGCCTCGACGGCTACTGCGAGGTCTACGAGCTGGCTCGGTACGAGACCACCGACGCGCGCTGTCTGACCGTGGGCGCGGCGAGCGCCCCGCTGCTCTTCTACCGGCTCTGGGCGCCCATCAGCCCGCCCGCGCTGCCGCTCGGCCTCACGCTCGACAACAACGACGTCGTCATTGCGCAGCTCGCCCCGGGAGGCACGCAGGGGTCGGTCATCCGCATCCGCCGCACGGCCGTGGGCGTGCTCACCAGCGTCACCCCGCTCGAGGACGGCCAGCGCACCCTGCGCCTCGGCACACCCACCTCGCCCGCCTCGGTGGGCTTCGCGGCGCTGCGCACGGCGCTCACGGATCAGGGCCTCACCCCACCCGAGGCGGCCGCGTTCCTGCGTGGCTGGCAAGCGGCGCTCTTCGGCACCTCGGTCCCGGTGACCAACGACGTGGATCGCCTCGGCGCGGACGACGGCCCGAGCGATGGCATCACCGCCGACGACGAGACGGCCAACCGCGACGGTGACCGCGCGGGTGCGCCGCGCGACTGGGACGTGGTGCTCTACTGGCTGACGCCCAGCGCCATCGACCGGCTGGCCCGCATCGAGGCCAGCCCGCCGCCGCGCCACCTGCGCCGCGTGTTCATGGTGCGCCACGTGCTGCGCTGAGCAGGGCTGCGGCTCAGACCGTGTGCACGAACCGCTCGCGCGGCAGCCGCAGGCGCGGGCCATACACGCCGCCCGGCGCCCGCCGCCCCGCGCTGATGACCATGGTCACGATGGCGTCGGGGTTGTCGCCCAGCCCGATGATCTTCTTCACGCGCACCTCGTCCATGCCCTCCATGGGGCAGGTGTCGTAGCCCGCCGCGCGGAAGGCCAGCATCAGGTTCTCGCACGCGAGCGCGCTGGTTTTCACGGCCCACGTGATGAGCTCCGAGCGCGACGCCGGCCCGCGTGGGATGGCCCGCACCAGCCCCGGTGAGCAGGATGGGCGCGCGCTTGAGCGCCCCGATCGCGGAGAGCGGCCCCACCGTGTACGCCACCTTCGTGATGTACTCGTAGTAGAAGTGCATGGTCTTGGGCCAGCGGTAGGGAGACCCCTTCAGCGAGTCCAGCACCAGCTCGCTGTTCTCGCGCCAGGTGTCGATGCGCGCGATGGCCACGATCAGCTCGGGCGCCGTGGTGGCCGCCGGCTGTCCCAGGCAAGCGGCTGCGAGGGCGCGCTTCTTGTCGGGGTCCACCACCCGGTAGAACTCCCAGCACTGCAGGTTGCTGGAGGTGGGCGCGAGCAGCGCGAGGTCCAGGCAGCGCTCCACCACGTGGTCGGGCACCGGCTCGTCGTGGAAGCGGCGCACGCTGCGGCGTGACTCCACCACGCGGGCGAACGCGTCCATGTCCGTTTGCGGCGCGGGCTCTTGGTAGTCTTTGACGGAGGGCTTTTCGGTGGCGGTGCTCATGCGAGCGATAGCGTACTCCACTCCGCCCCGACGGACGCTACGCTGCGCGCCGATGCCCCTGGCCCGCCCGTTCCTCGCTCCCTCGGCTCGGCTCTCTCGGTCACTTCGGTCCTCAGCGCTGCCATGGCGCTCTCGCTGCTGTGTCCCGGCGCGGCGCGGGCGCACGGTCGCCCGCTGGGCGTGAACCAGCTCTTCCGCATGGACGGCCGCAACGTGCTCTTCACCACGCGCGGTCCGGTCATCGAGGGGGAGGACGGCGTCTACCGCTGGACCTGCTCGCAGGCCTACGGGGACACCGGCCAGTCGTTGATCCCGAACCTGGCGCGCACCGCCACGGGCACGCTGCTGGCGGGCACCATCGCTGGCCTGTACCGCCGCCCGGGCGGGGACTGCAGCTGGGCGCGCGCCGAGGGCGAGCTCCAGTTCGTGTTCGTGGCGGACGTCCATGCGCCGCCGGCGCTGGGTGCTCGCATCTTCGCGGTGACGGCCGACCCCGTCCCTGACAACTATATCGCGTACAGCGACGACGACGGCGCGTCGTTCACGCCGCTGGTGGTGGGTGCCCGCATGCAGAGCGTGCGTGTTGCGCCCAGCGATGCCAGCCGCGTGTTTGCTGCGGGCTTCATTCCGGGCGACACCCCGCTGGCCACCCCGGCCGGCGTGCTCCTGTGGAGCGAGACCTCCGGCAGCAGCTTCGAGACGCTTAGTGTGCCGCTGGTGGCAGGGGAGCTGACCCTGGTCATCACGCACGTCTCCAGCACGGACCCGGGCCGGGTGTACCTGCGCACCGTGACGGCGCGGCAACCCGAGAGCCCACCCGAGCGCCTGCTGCAAGTGGACGCGGCCCTCGGTGTCATCACGGAGGTGCTGCAGCGGCGCGAGCTGCGTGGGGCCACGGATGCCGGCGCAGACGGAGACCTGTGGGTCATCGCGCAGCCGGAGGAGCAAGTGGGCGGCCTGCTGCGGGTGCCCGAGAGCGGCGCGCCCGCCGTGGTGGACGCGGCCATGGACGCCAGCTGCGTGCTGGAAGACGCGACCGGGCTGTATGTCTGCCCCATCCCGCACACGGGCCAGACCGCTGCGCTCGTTCGCTCCATGAATGCCGGCGCCACCTTCGACGTGGTGCTGGATTTCCGGGACGTCACCGTGAGCGAGGGCTGCCCCGAGGGCGACAACACGGGCATCTGTGAGCGCGACTTGGCCGACATCGCCCGGGACTCGCTTCTGCTGGTGGTCACGCCGCCCGACCCCGAGCCTTCGGGAGGGTGCGACATCCTGTCCCACCGTGAGGACTGGCCCGTGCTCGTCCAGGCGGCCCTGCTGGCCCTGGCGCTGGGGCTCCGGCGCCGGCGAAGCCGCGCGCCGCAACCGTGTAGGTAAAACTACACAGACATGTGGCCAATTGTGCAGCACTCGACGTATGCTGCCTCGAAGCGACGGGTGAGCCCTGCTCCTCACCTGGACCGATACGGGACTCAAGATCTATGAAGATACGTGTACTTCTCGCGTTCTCCCTGTTCTCTATGGCGCTGTTCGGTGGCGGGGCGGTCGCTCTCGCTCAGCCGGGCGCGGACGAACCGGGTCCCACCAACGAAGACCAGGCAGCGCGGCTTCTATTCCAGTCGGCGCGCGAAGCGTTCGCGGTGGGTGAGTACGAGCGCGCGCTGAGCGGCTTCCAGCAGGCGTACGACCTCAGTCGCCGTCCTGCGCTGCTCTACAACATCGGCACCACGCTCGACCGTCTGCGCCGCGACGACGAGGCCCTCGCGATCTTCGAGCAGTTCCTGCGTGAGGACCCCGAGACGCCCAACCGCGCCGAGATCGAGTCCCGCGTGGCCCAGCTGCGCGCGGGCATCCAGGCACGCCACGCGCGTGAAGAAGCGGCTCGCCTCGAGGCCGAGCGCGTGGACGCCGAGCGCCGCGCCGCCGAAGAAGAGCGTCGCCTCGCCGAGGAGCACCGTCGCCTGGCCGAGGAGGCTGCGAGCGGTGGCGCACACCCGGCGCTGATGATCTCCGTGGGTGGCGTGGCCGTGGCCACTGGGGCGATGGCCCTCGGCTTCGGCCTGCGCACGCGCGCGCTGGATGACAGCTACGAGGGGTACATCGCCACGACCGACGCCGCGAGCGAGTTCCCCCCCACGGACGAACAACGGGCGGAGGCGCGCGAACGGTACAACCGCGCCAAGTCCCGCCAGACGCTCACCAACACCATGCTGGGCATCAGCGGCGCAGCGCTGATCGGGGCGGTGACCCTGATCTTCTTCACGGACTGGGACGGCGACAGCGACGATGCGCCAGCCCCCGCTGCTCGCCTCACACCTTCTCTGGGCGTCTCGGCTCAGGGCGTCGAAATGGGGATGACCTATGACTTCTAGTCGGTTCCACAAGGTCGGGCGCCAGGCGCTCTTCGGGCTCATCTCCCTCGCGTCGCTCGGGGCGAGCGGCTGCACCATCGTCGACTCCGGCTCGCTGCGCGCCTTCGAGGGTTCGGCGGACACTGGCCCCGTCATGTTCGGTGCGGAGCGCTGCGGTCAGTCCGACACGCCCATCATCAACCCCCGTGTAGGCCAGCCCCTCCTCATCGACACCACGGAGGCGACCAACAACCTGCGCAGCAGCTGCGGCGGCGGTACCGAGGGCAACGACGTCTTCTTCGCGGTGGACGTGGAGGCGGGCGACTACTGGCACTTCCACCTCGCCGCCAACCCGGACGACCCGAACGCCAGTATGCGCGACCCCGTCCTCTACCTGTTCAGCTCGGGCGACGAGGACAACAGCGGCAACCGCACCTGCGCCGACCGCAGCTGCGACTTCTTCGCCGACCGCTGCAGCAGCAGCAGCGACGAGCACTTTGCTTTCGTGGCCGCTACGAGCGGGCGCTGGTACCTGGGCATCGACGATCACAACGCGGGCGGCGGCACCTATGTCCTCAACGCCTACCACCCCACCTGCCGCAACGCCATGGTGGAGCACGGTGAGGCGTGCGACGACGGCAACGACATCAACACCGACGCCTGCGACAACCTCTGCCGCAAGATCATCCGCCAGGATGGCGCGCAAGAGAGCATCCCGAACGACAACGAGGTGGAGGCCAACGTGCTGGTCTTCGACGTCAACAGCCTGCTCCGCATCCGCGGCACCGTGGGCGGCCAGGTGGACTGCTACCCGGACGTCTACGCGCTCAACATCCCCGAGCAGTCGCGCTTGGCGGTCACGGCCATCGAGTCGTTCGGCGGCGCCGAGACGCCGTGCGATGCCGACACCGTGGCGCCGTTCTCCATCACGCTCCGGAACCGCGCTGGCGGTCAGCCCATCTCGGGCGGCGTGGACTCGAACGGCTGCCCCGTCCTCAACACCGCCGGCCTCGACGCCGGCGAGTATCTCGTGACGATCGACGCCACCGAGGACCTGCCCCAGGCCGCCCTCTATTGGATGCGCTTCGAGCTGCTCCCTCCGCTCTAGCGGACTTTGGCGCCGGCGTTCGTGCCGGCGTCCCCCGTCTTTCGCTCTTGTTGATCCGCGAGGAGTCCCATGCCCCTCTCCCATCGTTGCTCGTGGTTGCCCGCCGTGTTGGCGGCGACGCTGCTGCTGGCGCTCGTTCCAGAGCGGGCCAGGGCCTTCCCCGAGCTGGCGGCGCAGGTCCCCAACGTGGCCTACGCCACCAACGACGTGGGAGAGTCGCGGCCGTGCATCACCTGCCACAACAACGCCAACGGGGGTGACGGGTGCGTCGCCAGCGGCGGCATGAAGCCCTGCCACAACCCGTTCGGAGCGGCGTTCGGCGCGGCCGGCCGCCAGTGGTCGGCGGCGGTCGCGGCCGGCGATGCAGACGGCGACGGCTTCACCAACGGGCAAGAGCTGCAGGACGCCGCGGGCACGTGGTTCCCCGGTCTCCCCGCGCCGGGCAACGCCTCCTACGTCACCCGCCCAGGCTTCCCCGAGTCCACGCCGGGGGCGTTCGACGCCGACGACGACGGCTTCTGCTGGGTGGGACGCGACACGAACAACAACGGCTCCTGCCTGGATCCGGGTGAGAACGACGGTGCGTTCGACTGCAACGACAACGTGGCCTCGGTCAACTCCGCCGCCGTCGAGCTCTGCACCGACCTCGCGGACAACGACTGCGACGGGCTCCCCACAGTGGAGGACCCCGAGTGTGCCCAGGTGGTGGACGCCGATGACGACGGCTACTGCCTGAGCGGCCGCGATCTCAACGCGGACGGCGACTGTCTAGACAACGGCGAGCCTGGCGCCACGGTGGACTGCGACGACACCCAGCCCACCGCCAACCCTGGCGCGTTCGAGAACTGCACCGACACGGTGGACAACGACTGCGATGGCGACATCGACATGCTCGACAGCGCGTGCACCGGTGAGGCCGACGAAGACAACGACGGCTTCTGCCCCATCGGAAGCGATCTGAACGACGACGGGGACTGCTTGGACGACGGCGAGTCGCTCGGCGAAGGCGACTGCAACGACCAGAACGCGAGCGTCAACCCGAACATCGCGGAGGTGTGCACGGACGTCGTGGACAACGACTGCGACGGCTTCCCGGACTTCCGCGACCTCGACTGCGCCGACTTGGCCGACAGCGATGAAGACGGCTTCTGTCCGCTGGGCATCGACCTGAACGACGACGGCAATTGCGCCGGCACCAACGAGTCGGACGGGAGCGCGCAAGATTGCAACGACGCGAATCAGCTGGTGTACCCCACCGCGCTCGAGATCTGCACCGACGCCACCGACCAGGACTGCGACGGCGAGCCCTCGCTGGGGGACCCTGACTGTGCGGGCTACCTCGACTCGGACGGTGACGAGTACTGCGCCGTGGGCCGCGACCTGAACCTGAACGGCAACTGCCTGGACCCAGGCGAGTTCGGGCTGGCGGGCGACTGCAACGACGCGAGCGATCAGGTGAACCCCGCCACCGAAGAAGGCTGCTTCGACAGCCTGGACAACGACTGCGATGGGAGCGTGGACGCCTTCGACTCGGACTGCAGTGAGTTCTCCGACACCGACAGGGACGGCTACTGCTCCGAGGGGCGCGATCTGAACGGGGACGCGGACTGCACCGACGCCAGCGAGCAGACGGGCGACATGGACGCCGCCCCCAACGACGGCACCATCTACCCGGGCGCCCCCGAGCACTGCTCCGACAACAAGGACAACGATCAGGACGGCCTGCTCGACCTCGACGACGGCGACTGCACCACCGCCCTCGACAACGACGGCGACGGATTCTGCCCGCTGGGCATCGACCGTAACGACGACGGCGACTGTCTCGACGACGGCGAGAACGACCGCTACCCCGACTGCAACGACAACGATGTCAACGTCTTCCCGGGGGCCGACGAGCTCTGTCAGGACTTCCGCGACAATGACTGCGACACGCGCATCGACCTCGAGGACCTAGACAGTTGCGGGCGCTACCTGGACGTGGACGGCGACGGCTTCTGCGGCGCCGGCATCGACGACACCAGCGATGGCGACTGCCTGGACCTCGGCGAGGACCGCTTCGGCGCCGACTGCGACGACGGCGTTCGCAGCATCAACCCGCGCGCGGGCGAGACCTGCGACGACGGCATCGACAACGACTGCGACGGACGCGTGGACGCGGCGGACAGCGACTGCAACTGCAACGCCAACGACCAGTGCCCGGCCGCGGGGGACTGCACCCTCGGCGTGTGCCTGCAGGGCGACTGCACCGTGGTGCCGGACCGCGCGTGCGAAGACTCGGCCGACTGCTCGGCGCAGGGCGGCGGCTCGTCCAGCGCGCCCTACTGGCTGGGACTGGTGATCGGGCTCGCCTGGCTGGCGAGAAGGAGGTGGCGCATCTCGAATGCGTCCACGTTTCTAGTTGCGCTCGTGATCGGAGGCGCTTCGCTTCCGACCACGGCCTACGCGTTCCCCACCTACGTGAACACCCGCTATGGCCTGACGGCGCTCAACGAGGCGTCCTACACCGCAGAGTGCAGTGACTGCCACGTGAACCCCGCTGGAGGCGGTGGTGCGCCGTGTGGCCCGAGCTCCGGCGGCCAGCCGTGGGCGTCCTGCCTGAACCCGTTCGGCATCCTGTACCGCAACAACGGCTGGACCGTTGGCGTGCGCAACGGCGATGTAGACGGGGACGGCACCAGCAACGAGAACGAATTCCTCGACGTGGCCGATGCGGGCGGGTCCCCTGGCTCGGCTGGCTTCCCTCGCGGCGCGGAGGACGCCTGCGACATCCTGGCTTGCGCTTCGGCTTTCCCCGCCACCGTGGCCTGTGGCGCCACCAACATCCGCTGCACGGCCTCGCGCGCCAACGGCCCCGCCGCGCACATGGACGCGGTCAACGCCACCAGCTTCAACTACGCGTTCTCGTTCACCTGCGTGACGGGCAGCAGCCCCGTGCCGGTCAACAACGACACCAACTGGAGCGACCGCTGCCTGGACCAGAACGAGTGCGCGGGGAACCCGTGCTCGCCGGGCGCGTGCAATCAGTTCGCCATCGGCGGCGCATGGCAGAGCCCCGGGTACTTTTGCTCGGGCTGCCCGTCCGGCTACCAGCTGAACGGCACCAGCACGGCCTGCGTCTTGATCGACGAGTGCGCCGCGAACGTGGACGACTGCGTTGGCGTGGCCACATGCAACGACCCGTCGAGCGCGGTGGGCAACTTCACGTGCACCTGCCCCGCCGGCTACATGGGCAACGGCGAGGCCAGCGGCACCGGCTGCGTGGACATCAACGAGTGCGCCGGCAGTCCGTGCGGGCCCAACGGCGTGAGCTGCTCGCAGACGCCCATCGGGTCGTGGAGCTCTCCCGGCTACTCGTGCACGTGCGCCATGGACTACGCCTTCGATGGCACCACCTGCGTGCTGACCAACGAGTGCACGGCGGTGCCTGCTCCGTGCACCGCGGGCCTGGCCACCTGCCTCGATCCGAGCGCGGTGGACGGTGACGTGCAGTGCGACTGCATGAACGGCTACGCTGGCGACGGCTTCGCCATGGGCACCGGCTGCACGAACATCAACGAGTGCACCACGGCCATGCACAACTGCTCACCGCTCGCGGCGTGCATCGACAACCCGGGTTCGTTCTCGTGTGTGTGCAACCCGGGCACCACGGGCAACGGCACGTCGTGCACCAACATCAACGAGTGCGCGTCCCCGCAGCCCTGCGGCGTGGGCGGCACCTGCACCGAGCGGGCGCTGGGGGGCACGTGGAGCGCGCCCGGCTACAACTGCAGCTGCACGGCCGGGTACACCAACTCGGGCGGCACCTGCGCGCTGCAGAACGAGTGCCTCGCGAACCTGGACGACTGTGTGGCCGACGCCAGCTGCTCCGATCCGGGCGTGGCCGTGGGCAACTTCGAGTGCGAGTGCGACAACGGGTTCTCGGGGGACGGCAGCGCCTCGGGCAGCGGCTGCACCAACGATGACGAGTGCCTGTTGGAGTCGGACAACTGCTCTCCCAACGCCGCGTGCGTGGACACCGTGGGCAGCTTCACGTGCACCTGCAATGCCGGCTTCTTCGGCAACGGCGTGAACTGCACGGACATCAACGAGTGCCTCTCGAACACGGACAACTGCTCCGTCTTCGCCGACTGCACCAACACCCCGGGCAGCTTCACCTGCGCGTGCAAGAGCGGCTATCAGGGCACGGGCGTCAGCTGCATCGACATCGACGAGTGCGTCACCGACAACCCGTGCGTGGCCAACGAGGTCTGCCGCAACGCCGCGGGCGGGCCGCCCACGTGTGACTGCGCGCCGGGCTTCACGCGGGTGCTGGGCATCTGCGAGCGCTCCTGCGGAGACGGCGTCAAGAGCGTGGGCGAGGCGTGCGACGACGGCAACATCGTGCCCGAGGACGGCTGCGACCCGAGCTGCCAGATCGAGGCAGGCTGGAGCTGCTTCGAGCCGCCTTCGAGCGCGAGCCAGTGCACCAACACCTGCGGCGACGGGGTCATCGACTACCCAGCCGAGCAGTGCGACGACGGCGAGGCGAACAACGACACGGCGCCGAATGCGTGCCGCGCGGTATGCACGGCGCCCGCGTGCGGGGATGGCGTGCAGGACGACGGGGAAGACTGCGACGACGGCGCGGGCAACTCGCCCACCACCGCCAACGCGTGTCGCCCCACCTGCCAGCTCGCGTTTTGCGGCGACGGCATCGTGGACTTCGGCGAGGTGTGCGATCCCGGGTTGGGGGACCCGCTGAGCAGCGAGCGTTGTGTGCAGCGCTGCTACGCCGACGCTGGCGTGGGTGGTGGGGGTGGATGTTCCGTGTCGCGCGATGGGTCGGGCAGCCCAGCAGGCTGGCTCGCGCTCGTCGCGCTCGTGCTCTTCGGCGCGCGGCGCCGGCAGCGTGGGAAGACTCCTACAACGAGAGGCCGAGGATGAAGGACGAGCTGTTTCGCGTTGCGGTCATGGCGTTTGCCCTGGCGTTGGTCACCCCGGGCTGTGGCGATGGGGAGGATCTCCCGCCGGTGGACCTCGGGCCCGAGGACGACATGAACGTCCCCATGGACCTCGACCTGGACCGAGACATGGGGCCGCCCCCTTGTGACGGGCCCCCGGGCCTGTACGTGGAGGGCTCGTGCACGGAGCTCGCGGCGGGGGTGCGTCCGTTTCGCCCTCGCTTCCAGCTGTGGAGCGACGCGGCCGAGAAGGAGCGCTTCGTGTTCATCCCGGAGAACGGCGTCATCGACACCTCGGACCCGGACCGCTGGCTGTTCCCGGTGGGCACCGTGTTCTGGAAGACCTTCTCGCGCGGCGGCGTGCGCCTCGAGACGCGCATCCTGACCAAGGTGGCGGCGGGCGAGGGCATGGATTCGTGGACCTTCCAGACCTACGGCTGGAACCAGACGCAGGACGACGTGACGCTGGTGGGCGTGGACGGGCTCAGCAACGTGCTGGGGACCACGCACGACATCCCGTCGCGCGAGGACTGCTTGGCGTGTCATGCCGCCGCCACTCGTGACGTGGGCCTGGGCTTCGACGCCATCCAGCTGGCCGACATGAACCTCCCGCTCACGCTCGATGACCTGGCGGCGGCGGGCGAGATGAGCGCCAACATCACCATGGCCAGCGCCGCCACGCCCGGCACCACGGTGCAGCGCAACGCGCTGGGCTACCTGCACGCCAACTGTGCGCACTGCCACGGCGGCAGCTCGCCGCAGGTGGGTCTCAACATGCAGCTGGTCACGGGCCTGACCGGGGTCTGCGAGACCAACACCTACCTGACCGCGCTCGATGCCGCCGACGACATGGCGGGGGGCTGCACCACGCCGGGCAGGGATTCGTTCTGGGGTACCATGGACACGCTGCGCGTAGCGCCCAACAGCCTCGCCAACAGCGCCGTCTATCAGCGCATGAGCGTCCGCACGGCCGGCAACCAGATGCCCCCGGTGGGCACCGAAGACCCGGACACGCTGGGCCTCATGACCATCCAGAACTGGATCATGGGCGGCGTCCCGCACGTCCCCTGAGCCGTTCGCGGCACCTGCGCCGAGCTCGGGGCAGCACCCCGGGCTCTCAGTCGAGTGACGCCGGCCTGTGCTGCGCGTCGCCCGGGGTGCGCACCACCAAGCGATAGTCGCCCACGGGGAGGTCGTGGGGCACGCCGAAGCCGCCGAAGAAGCGCCCTTGCGCGTCGGTCACGGCCACGCCCAAGAGGCGCTCGCCGCGACCCGCGAGCAGCACCTCCACGCGCATGCGGCCCACCGCGGTGCCGGCGTCGTCCACGACGCGCCCCTGGATCTCCAGCGCCCGGCCACGCAGCACCTCGGGGCTGGACGTGGTGAGCTGCACGCGCACCCCGCGGCGCTCGGCGGCAGCCGTCCCACCCGTGCCGGAGCTGCTGGCCGTGCCGCTCCCTGCAGACGAGCGGGTGCCCGAAGCGGCCTCGCTGCCGTTCGTGCCCGACGCCGCAGCATCGTCTCCCCCGGGCTCGCTGCCCTCCGTGCCGCTGCTGCTCGCGTTGTCGGCGCCTGGCTCGGTGCTGGTGGCACCCGCGCCGTCTCCTGGCTCGCCGGCCCGGTCGAGGGCTGCGCGGTACGCCGGTGGCTGGGGCAGCGGGTCCGGCATGCGCGGCTCGTAACGCGGCGCTTCGGGGTCGCCCTGCGTGCGCACCCCCACCGGCGCACCGCCCAGGTCCACCCGCAGCCAGTCGCCGTCGGGCAGCCGCACCTCCACCCACGCGTGCGCCTCGTTCATGACGAAGTGCGTGGGGATGCCCAGGGCCAGCGCCGTGATGGTGAACGCATAGGCCCGGTGACGGCACACCCCCAGCATGCCGCGGGCCAGGTCCACGTAGATGTCCTGACCGTCACCGAACTCCTCGTTGGCCGAGCGGAACGAGCGGAAGTGATGCACCAGCCCCGCGAGCGCCTCGGTGTAGCCGCTGCGCGGGGTCAAGTGCAGCACCTCGGCTGCGAAGGCCAGGGCGTTCTCGCGCACCTGCGCTGGCATGAGCGGCACCTCGGCCGCGCGCGCGCCCACGGGCAGCCCCACCTCGGGAAGCTCACGGTTGAAGTAGCCCACCGGCGCGTCGGTCAGGAACGCCAGGCGAATGACGGCCGGCGCCCCGGCCGGCGCGCGCACGAAGTAGTTGCCGGCCTCGTCGCGCTCGAACTGCAGCGGCACGCGCGGCTCGGTCTGCACGCTGAGGATCTGGCTCTCGGGGCTGACCGACGGGATGGGCACCCGCGCGCCGCCGCGAAAGTCCAGCGTCACGCTGCCCCAGAAGCGGTCGCGCCCCTGCGCGGGGGCGTTCGCCACGGTGAGCGTCTCCACCACCGACGAGCCCGCGACCAGCACCGGCACGCCGTCGGCGGCCAGCACCACGCGGTCGAGCGCGCTCACGCGCTTGTGCGGCATGACCGACGGCGAGAAGGCCTCGGTGTAGTCCACGTCCTGCTCGAGGCTGGTGACCCGGTCGGGGCGGAACTCGGGCGAGCGGCGCCCCGGCTCATCGCGCCCCATGCCGTCCCCTGGCTGCGCCACCATGCGCGGCCCCAGCGGCTCGGCGCTGGTCAGGTTGGGCGCGGCCAGCACCTCCCCGTCGTAGACGATGGCGCTCGGCGTGCCTTCGGGGGTCTCCCAGACGCTCAGCTCGTCGTCGCTCACGGCGGGCACGTACTCGTGCAGGACGGGCGTCTCGTCAGCCCACGCATGGAAGGGGAGGGCCCCGCTCAGCGCCACCAACACCAAAAGCCCCAAAATGCGCCGACCGAAGACACGGGTCGACGCGCCGCCCCGGACGGCTATCCTGTCCGACAACGTGGACGCGCTAACGATTCTGGTCTCCATCGTGGGTCTCTCTGTGATGGTCATCGTACACGAGACCGGTCACTACCTCGCCGCGCGCGCGTTCGGCATGCGGGTGCTGCGCTACAGCATCGGCTTTGGGCCCACGCTGTTCAAGTGGCAGCCCAAGGGCAGCGACACGATCTTCCAGGTCGCGGCCATCCCCTTCCTGGCCTACGTGCAGATCGCGGGCATGAACCCGTACGAGGAGAACGACCCGGACGACGAGGGCCTCTTCAACAAGAAGAGCGTGCTCGGGCGCATCGTGACCATCGCGGCCGGCCCCGTGGCCAACTACATCCTGGCGGTGCTCATCTTCTTCGGGCTGCTGGTCAGCTACAACATGCCCGACCAGTCGCCCAGCGTGCCGCCGCAGGCGGGCACCGTGCTCGAGCCCTCGCCCGCGCACGAGAGCGGCCTGCTCCCCGGCGACGTGTTCATCAGCGTGGCGGGCCAGCCCGTGGGCACCTTCGACGACGTGGTGGCCGCCACACGGACCCGCGGGGGAGTGGCCACCGACTACGTCATCGAGCGCGCCGGCGAGCGCATGACGCTCACCATCACGCCGCGCGCCGAGGGCGACACCGCGCGCATCGGCGTGGGCAGCGCGGCGACGGAGGGGCTGCGCGGCGCGTCGCCCGCGGAAGCTCTGGAAGAAGCCATGCTCATCCCGTGGGAGCGCACCAAGGGCACTCTCATCGGCATGGCGACCATGTTCCAGGACCGCAGCACCGAGGGCGTGGGTGGGCCGGTGGCCATCGCCGGCATGCTGGCCGAGGCCGCAGACAAGGGCTGGCAGCACTTCGTGGGCCTCATCGGGCTCATCTCCATCGCGCTCGGCGTGTTCAACCTGCTGCCCTTCCCGGCGCTGGACGGCGGCCGCCTAGTGTTCCTGGGCTTCGAGGTCATCACGCGCCGCAAGCCCAACGAGCGCTTCGAGACGGCGGTGCACGTCATCGGCATCCTGTTCCTGCTGAGCGTGATGGTGCTGGTGACGTACCGCGACATCTTCGGGGGGTGAGGGCGGCGCGACGGTTGACACCCGCGCAGCGCCCGGCGACTGTCGGCGCATGGACCTCCGCAGCGACTCCTTCGAGCACAACGCCCCCATCCCCGCGCGCTGCGCCTTCGGCACGTACGACGCCGAGAGCCACGTGCGCTTGAGCGACAACAAGAGCCCGCACCTGGCGTGGTCGGACGCGCCGGACAGCACGCAGAGCTACGTGGTCATCTGCACGGACTTCGACGCGCCCAGCAAGGCCGACGACGTGAACCAAGAGGGCCGCACCGTGCCGTACGACCTGCCGCGCGTGGCCTTTCACCACTGGGCGCTGGTCGACGTGCCCGCCAGCAAGACCACGCTCGCCGAGGGCGAGTTCGGCGTGGGCGTCACGCCGCGCGGCAAGAGCGGGCCCGACAGCGCTGGCGGCACGCGCAGCGGGCTGAACGGGTACACCGAGTGGTTCGCGGGCGACGCCGACATGGGCGGCCAGTATTTCGGCTACGACGGACCGTGCCCGCCCTGGAACGACGAGCGGCTGCATCGCTACCAGTTCGTGGTCTATGCGCTGGACGTGCCGCGCGCTCCGGTGGAAGGCACGTTCCGCGTGGAGCAGGTGCTCGAGGCCATCGCACCGCACGTGGTGGCGAAGGCGGGCATCGCGGGGACGTACCAGATCAATCCGGACGCCAAGTAGAGCGCGGGCCTGCGGGCCCACGCGCTTTGCTCAGCGAACGAGCGTCATGCGGATGGGAACCGTGATCTCTTGTGGCCCGCCGTCCCAAGCCGTGCGCAGCTCCGCCGGCGGGGCGGGCACGCTGGCCAGGCGCTCGGCGGCCTCGAGCACGGCCGTGTCCAGGCTGGTGTGGCCGGAGGAGCGCTTCACGCGGCGGCGCAGGATGTTGCCCTGGGCATCCACCAAAAGCCCGATCATCACGGTGCCCTCGAGCCCCGCGATGACGGCTGCGCGTGGGTAGACCACGGCAGGCCGCACTCGACCGTTGAGGGTGGCCATGTAGCCGCGCATCAGGCCGCGCATGTCCACGCCCGTGCCCGTTCCCTCGCTGGGCCGCGTGGCGGCCGGGTTGGTCTCGCTGGCAGTCGGGGTGCTGCCCACGCCGTGCGTGCTGCCGCCCGCGGTGCCGGTGGTGAACGCGGGGCCACCGGCTGCGGCGCTGGTGGCGGCCAGCACTTCGGCGGCCGCGGGCGGCGGAGCGCTGGGCGCAGGCTCGCTCTCGGGAGGCGGGGCCGCGGGGGTCACGGCGGCTGCCGGGGGCGGCGTCAGCGGCTGCTGGGCCTCGGGTGGCGGCGGGACCACCAGCGGCTCGGGGGCGGGCGGCGGCTCCGGGGCAACCGGCAGCATGACCTCCCGCAGGTCCATGAACATGAGGTCGGGCTCGGCGGCCACGGGCTGCAGCGCTGCGGCGCTGGGCATGAAGACCGTCATGAGCACGTGGGCGCCCACCGACAGCAGCACGCACACGGGCACGTGCCAGCCGTCCGGCACGGTGCGCCTTCGGGTCTGACCTTCGGGGGCGCCTTCGGGCCCGCGGGGTGCGCGAAGCTGCCGCCCCGTCTGCTCGACCCGGCCCGGAGGGGCGTCCGAGCGCACCTCCCGGGGGAGATCTTCCACCAGCCGCAGCGTCGCGGGAGGGAGCATCTCGGTCGAGGTTTCGAGCGCCTGCATGGTCTACGGGTTAGATATTGATATTCGTTTTCGATTTCAGCAAGCCGAAACGCGCCTTGTGTGATCGGTCGTACGCTGGGTAGCGGGGCGTCTTCCCTGGCCCCCGAGACCGGTCACCCCCGACGGCGCCTGAGCCCCCAGCGGCCCCGCCGGAACACCAGCAGGCCGAGGCCGAGCCCCAGCCAGACGGCCCCGTTCTGGCTCGCACCCGCTCCATGGCCGGCCGAGCACAGCGCGCCCCCGCGGATGTCCACGCGCGGAGCGTCCGAGGCGTCCTGGAAGTCCCAGATGCCGTCGCGGTCGGCGTCGGGCAGCGGAAGGGCCGTCCCCCCCGCCATCACGTCCACGCGGTCTACGAGCCCGTTCATGTTTCCGTCGCTCGTGCCGTCCAGGCGGCCGTCCTCATCGGCGTCTGTGCCCCCCGCCTCGGTCGTGTCGGTGGCGCCCTCGGCGTCAGAGTCGAGGTCCAGGTAGTCCGGCGTCCCGTTGGCGTCCGTGTCGCGCACGGTCACCACGGACACGGTCTGTTCCGGGTCGTCGTCGTCGGCGTCCGCGGTGGTCACCAGGCCGTCTCGGTCGCGGTCGCGTGTGTCGTCGAGGCGTCCGTCCCGATTGGCGTCCAGCACGTCGCGCCCGGCGTTCTCGAGCGTGTCTGGGATGCCGTCGCCATCTGCGTCGAGGTCCAGCTGGTTGGGCACACCGTCGGCGTCTGCGTCGCTGCGGTCGTCGGTGCCGTTGCCGTTCAGGTCCAGGAAGCCGAGCGCCTCGTCATCGCGCCAGTTGGGCGTGCCGTCTTGGTCGTGGTCCAGCGAGTAGTCCGCGCCGGCACCCTCCACCAGGTCGGTGATGCCGTCGTTGTCGTCGTCGGCGTCCTTGTCGTCGGGCACGGAGTCGTCGTCGCTGTCGGCCGTGGCCAGCGGGAAGCAGCGCCGACGCGGCACGTCGCACGTGAAGCCCACGCCGCAGTCGGCCTCGGCCACGCAGCCGCAGCGGTTCCCCTCGGTGGCGGTGATGCACACGCTGCCGCCTGCCGCGTCGCGGCACTCGCTCGCGTCGAGGCACGCGCCACACGTCCCGGCGTCCTCGTTGCAGAGCCCGGCGCCCGGGTCGCGGTCGAAGCACTCCACGCTGTTCACGCACACCAGGCAGTCTCCGCTCGCGCAGATGGGCGCGTTGCTCGGGCAGTCGAGGTGCCGCTCGCACGCCACGCACTGCCCGTTCGGGCCACAGTAGGGTGCGCTCGGGTCGCCGCACTCGGCGTCGCTGGTGCAGCCGCGGCAGGCGCGCGCCACCGCGTCGCACACGGGCGCGAGCGGGCCACACGCGCTCGCCTCGGCGGGGGTGCACTGCACGCAAGCGTGATCGCCCAAGTCGCACACGCCCAAGCCCGGCGCGCTGCAGTCGTCGCTCGTGTTGCAGCCCGAGCAGCCGGACGCGACGCTCCACTGCAGCGGTCGCAGCGGGTCACACACCTCGCAGGCGTCGAGCGGGTTGCTCGCGCCGCTCGCCACGCAGGCGGCGTCGATCACGCAGCCGCTGGCCACCACGTTGTCGCAAGCGTCCACGGACTCGTCGCACACGTCGTCGGTGCAGCCGAGGCCATCGCCGCAGGGGCTCGCACCGCCCACGCAGCTGCCAGCCAGGCACGCATCGCTGCCGGTGCAGAAGCGCCCATCATCGCAAGGGTCGCCATCGTCCACTGCGGTCCACACGGCGCTGCTCACGCCCGGGTTGCAGCGCTCGCACACGTTGGCGGCGTTGAGGTCGCCGGCGTCGTAGCACTGGCCATCGATCGAGCAGTCGCAGCCCTCGTCGAGGTC
The DNA here is from genome assembly GCA_016706685.1 of Sandaracinaceae bacterium. Classification (NCBI taxonomy): domain Bacteria; kingdom Pseudomonadati; phylum Myxococcota; order Polyangiales; family Sandaracinaceae; species Sandaracinaceae bacterium. The sequence continues at coordinate 121,528 of JADJJE010000018.1, forward strand.
GATGCGGAGCTCCTCGAAGCGCGCGAACGCCTCGGGCGCGCCCGGGGTCCCCGACACGTCCGAGAGCGTCACGTCCACGCGGTACTGCAGGAACGCGCCGGGCGGCACGCTAGAGAGCACAGCGCCGCTCGCGAACGGGCCCGACCAGGCGGCCGTGCTCACGTCGGCTTCGCTCGCCCCGGTGCGCAGGTAGACGGCGACCGTGGCGTCGCCCACCTGGGCATCGAACGCGAGGCCAACGAGCCCGCGCGGGTTCCCCAGCGCGAACACCGATGACTCGAGCGAGCCCGTGAGGCCGGACGCGAAGAAGAACGGTACCGGTGTGCCGGGCGCTCCGTTGTTGGGCAGCGAGCCCAGCGGCACGTCCACCAGCACGCCACCGGCTGCATCGGCCACCACCTGCAGCTGCTGCAAGTTGGTGCGGCTGGTGATCGCGCCGTCCACGCTGGCCCCGCTGTTGGGCAGCTGCAGGATGAACCCGTCGCCACAGCCGTTGTTCCAGGCGTGCGAGACCATGCCCACGCCGCCCACCAGCGTGACGTCGTCCTGCTCGTCCGAGTGCACGAGCGTGACTCCCGCGTTGGCCGTGAAGCTGGCCTCGTAGGCTCCCGAGCAGCCCATGGTGTCCGACCCGTCGGCCACCGAGACCAGGCTCACGACCCCGGTGGTGGTGTCGCGGTGCACGAAGAAGCGCATGGCGCGGCACTCGGGCGCAGGGTCCGTGAGCGCCACCTCGCAGCCCATGAAGCCCACGTAGGCGAGCGCGCTCGAGGCGCTCTCGATGGCTCGCAGGGACCGCGTGGGGACGGCCGTGCCGCTGCGGAATACGACGGCGCGGGCGCCGAGCTCACCCGCGGTGTCCACGCTCCACTGACCCGTGACGCTCGCGAAGGCAGCCTCGGTGGCCAGGTCGCTCGAGGTCGCCTGGCCAGGGCCGGCCGACCAGTCCGACTGCCGGAGCTCGTCGGCCTGGGCGTGCCCGAGGGGGAGCCACAGCGCGCTCGCGAGGAGGGCTCCCAGCCACGCCGTCATGGGATTCACGCGCGGACGACCAGCGCCCGGCGCGTAAGGTGAAGCAAGACACATAATCCCCATTGTACGCGATTGGGGACGGGTCGGTAGCGCTCGCCCTCTGGGGCGTGGCGTTCTACTCGTCCGTGACGCAGCCCAGCGAGGCCGAGGACACGGTCTTGATGTACTTGTAGAGCGTCCCGCGCGTGGCCTTGAGGGGGCGCGGCGTCCAGCGCGCGCGGCGCGCCGCGATCTCCTCGTCGCTCACCTGCCAGTCGATCAGCAGCTTGTTCACGTCGATGATGATGCGGTCGCCGTCTTCCACCAGCGCGATGGGCCCGCCCACCTGCGCCTCGGGCGTGATGTGCCCGATGATGAAGCCGTGGCTGCCGCCGCTGAAGCGCCCGTCGGTCATGAGCGCCACTTGGTCACCCAGGCCCGCGCCCATGATGACCGACGTGGGCGACAGCATCTCCGGCATGCCGGGGCCGCCCTTGGGGCCCTCGTAGCGGATGATGATGACGTTGCCCTTCACGATCTCGCCGCGCTCCACGGCCGCCAGCATGTCCTCTTCGCAGTCGAACACGCGCGCGGTGCCGTCGAAGTACATGCCCTCCTTGCCGGTGATCTTGGCCACCGAGCCCTCGGGCGCGAGGTTGCCGTAGAGCATGTTGAGGTGGCCCGTCTCTTTGACCGGCTTGTCCCAGGGCTTGAGCACCTGCTGACCCGGCGTGAGGCCCGGCAGGTCCGCCAGGTTTTCGGCCATGGTCTTGCCGGTGACCGTCATGCAGTCGCCGTGCAGCACGCCACGCTCCAGCAGCATCTTCAGCACGGCGGGCGTGCCGCCCACGGCGTGCAGGTCCGCCATGACGTACTGGCCGCTGGGCTTCAAGTCCGCGAGGAACGGCGTGCGGTTGCTGATCTCCTGGAAGTCCGCGAGCGTGAGCGGCACGTCCACGGCGCGCGCCATGGCGATGAGGTGCAGCACCGCGTTGGTGGAGCCGCCCAGCACCATGGTGAGCACGATGGCGTTCTCGAACGCCTTCCGGGTCATGATGTCGCGCGGCTTGATGTCGCGCTCGAGCAGCAGCCGGATGGCGGCACCCGCGGCGCGGCACTCGGCCTCTTTGGCCGGGTCTTCGGCGGGGATGGACGAGGAGTAGGGCAGCGACATGCCCAGCGCCTCCACGGCCGAGGCCATGGTGTTGGCGGTGTACATGCCGCCGCACGCGCCCGCGCCGGGGCAGCTGTGCTGCACGATGTCGAGGCGCTTGGTCTCGTCGATGCGCTTCGAGAGGAACTCGCCGTAGCTCTGGAACGCGCTGATGACGTCCAGCTTCTCGCCCTCGCTGCCCACGCCGGGCTTGATGGTGCCGCCGTACACCATCAAGGACGGGCGGTTGAGGCGCCCCATGGCGATCAAGCAGCCGGGCATGTTCTTGTCGCAGCCCGGGATGGCGATGTTGGCGTCGTACCACTGCGCGCCCATCACCGTCTCGATGCTGTCGGCGATCAGGTCGCGCGACTGCAGCGAGTAGCTCATGCCGTCGGTGCCCATGGAGATGCCGTCCGACACGCCGATGGTGTTGAAGCGCATGCCCACGAGGTCGGCGGCCACCACGCCCTCCTTGACCCACTGTGCGAGCCCGTTGAGGTGCATGTTGCAGGTGTTGCCCTCGTACCAGACGCTGGCGATACCGACCTGGGCCTTGTCCATGTCGGCGTGGCAGAGACCCGTGCCGTAGAGCATCGCCTGCGACGCCCCCTGGGCCTTCACCTGGGTGATGCGTGCGCTGTACTTGTTGAGCTTGGTGGTCGTCATGGTGCTTTGATGGTTGGTAGGGCCGCGAGGGTGGCTTTGACGGTGCGGAGGTCTTGGTCGCAGTCGGTGATGTTGCCGGTGTACTCGATGATGTGGACGCCGGTGATGTACCAGGTGCCCACGACCAGGAGGATGACCTGGATGACGACGGCGAGGGCCCACCAGACGCTGGTGAGGACGCCCACGGGGACGGCGATGACGACCAGGGCGATCATCTTGATGGCGTTGTTGCGGTCGCGCTCGCTGGACGCTTTCAGCTGGACGAGGCGCTCGCGCTCGCGCTCCAAGAGGAAGACTTGGTGCCGGAGTCCTTCGGGGGAGTCGGGGGCGAGGGAGGTGCGCACCGCACACGTTTGTCATGCGCCCGCGGGGGGGTCAACGGTGCCGGCGCGCGAGGGCTTGCGCCAAGCGCGAAGAGGTCGCACCGTTGCGCCCTGCCGCGAGGATGGCGGAATGGCAGACGCGCCGGGTTTAGGTTCCGGTATCGCAAGATGTGGAGGTTCGAGTCCTCTTCCTCGCACCAGGCCCCCCGCGCGTGGCTCGTCTCAGGCGGGTGGCGCGGCGGGGAGGCGCAGGCGGAAAGTGGAGCCGTGGCCGGGCTCGCTGCGGACCTCGATGCTGCCGCCGTAGCCTTGGATGATGCCGTAGACCGTGGCGAGGCCGAGGCCGGTGCCTTCGCCTTCGGGCTTGGTGGTGAAGAAGGGCTCGAAGATGCGGCCGCGGGTGGCGGAGTCCATGCCCATGCCGGTGTCTTCCACCTCGACCACCACGTCTCCGTCGAGCGCGAAGGTGCTGATGGCCAGCAGGCCGCCGTTGGGCATGGCGTCCACCGCGTTGACCACCAGGTTCACGAAGATCTGGCTCAGGTGGCTGGACGCGGCGAGCACGAAGAGGGGGTCGGGCGTGAGCGTGAGCGTGAGCGTGATGTGTTCGGGGGTGAGGCGTTCGAGCAGCTGACGCAGGCCCTCGAGCTGCTCGTTCACGTCCAGGCGCTCGGGGGGCGTGGGGTTCTGGCGCGCGAACGACAGCAGCTGACGCGTGAGGTCCGCGGCGCGGGAGGCCGCGTCGAAGATGCCCTCGAGCCCGGAGGACACGCGCGGGTCTTCGGGGCTCGCGGTGCGGCGCACCAGCTCGGCGCTGCCCACGATCACCGTGAGAATGTTGTTGAAGTCGTGGGCCACGCCGCCCGCCAGGCGGCCCAAAGACTCCATGCGGGTGGTGCTCTCGAGGCGCCGCTCGAGCTGCATGCGCTCCTCGGCCAGCCGAAAGCGCTGCAGCTCGTGGGTGAGCTGCACGTAGACCAGGGCGGAGACCAGCGCGACCAGCGCGATGGCGAAGAGGAACACTACGTCGGGGCGTCCGGCGCGCATCTGAGACCACAGCTCGTCGCGCGGCCAGACCTGCAGGGTCCAGCGCCGGTCGAGGACGTCGAAGGTGGCGGAGGAGCTCGGGCGGCCATCGGTCGCGGCGGCGTGGTCTTCGTCGCTGCGGAGCGCCACCAGGCTCTGGCCGGCGTCGTCGTCCAGCTGCAGCACGTAGCCGTCGAGCACGCGGCCGCGCAGCGCGGTGGTCATGATGGGATCGATGCGGAAGACCCCGTTCACGAAGCCCGCGGCACCGCCCGCGCGGATGGGGACGTAGACCGCGAAGCCGCGTCCCCCCTGGAACAGGTCGATGGCGTCGGACACGTGCGGCTGGCCGCTCGCGACGGTGGCCTCGAAGGCCGGCCGCGCGTGCGGGCTGTCGTGGATGTCGCGGCCGAGCGCCCGCAGGTTGTCGCGCTCGGGGGTGACGACCTCGATGATCCCCTCGGGCGACATCCAGTTGATGGCTTGGAAGCCGCCGAACTCGCGCTGCGCGATGAGCGCCTCGGCCGTGAACGACGGGCGACTGGCCATGGCCAGGCGCGACACGGCGATGCCGCGTGTGGCCAAGAGGCGCGCGTGGATGTAGTCGCCCAGGCGCAGTGCGGCCTGATCGGCGGTGAGGTCCACTTGAGACGCGACGCTGCGCGACCACTCGCGCCGCTGGTGGAGCCACGTGGCTGCGAGCACCCCCGACACCAGCGTGAAGAGGAGCAGGGAGAGCCAGCGCGCGCGCTTCACCTTCTTCGGGTCGAGAGATGCGGCGCTCACCATTGACCCCAGCCTACCGCTTTTGCGGCCAGCTACCCGGGCTTGTTTTCCTGGGTCCCCCGGTGGGGACTAGGCTAGGAGCGCGAGCAGGGCCTCCAGCTGCTCCTCGATGGCGCGCTGCGTCTCGCCGGCGGAGAGCCCGTGCTCCCGACGCAGCGTGTACCAAGTGCGGCCCCCGGTGAGGGTCAGGACCATGGCCACGCGGCGCTTCTTCTCCGTGGCGCTGAGCCCTGCGAAAGCGTCTCCATGACGGGCCTGTAGCCATGCGGCCTGGAGCTCGCGGCTGCGCTGCACGTACTGCCGAACGCCGGGCACGCGGTGCTCGTGCGCCATCACGCGGATGCTCTGGTCGCCGTGCGCCTCGTAGAACGTCATCAGCTGGCGCAGCGCGGAGCGCCAGTCGTCCACGCGCCCGGGCTCGAAGCCAGCCATCATGGTGGCGAGGAAGCGCTCGGCCACCTCGGCGAACAGCGCCTCCTTGGAGCCCGCGGTGCGCACCACGGTCTGCAGGCCCACGCCCGCGCGCTCGGCGATCTCGCGCAGGGACACGGCGTCGTAGTCTTGCTCGCCGAAGCACGCGGCCGCCGCGTCCAGCACGCGCTCGCGCGTGAGGGCGGCGCTCTCGGCGCGGGCACCCATGCGGTAGGCGCGGGGCTCAGGCGCGCTGGGCATGCGCGCTCGCGTGCGGGCCGTCCGTGGACGGCTGCGGTGTCACGGCCAGCGCCTCGTAGCGCCCCAGCCGGAAGGGCACGGCCAGGTGCGCGAGGTACGATTCGGGCACCGCGGCGTCGGCGATGCCCACCACCGTGCCGGCCTGCTCGCCGCGCGGCAGGTGGAACGTGCGGAACACGTGGTCCCACAGCATGGTGGTGTTGCCGAAGTTGGTGTTGGACTCGTGCAGGTGCACCGAGTGGTGGTAGCGGTGCACGTCCGACGTGGCCACCACGTAGCTCAGCCAGCCGGGGCGCAAGTCGATGTTGGCGTGCTGGAGCAGGCCGTTTACCGCCTTGAACACCGTCCATGCGGCCAGCGCCGCAGGCGAGATGCCCAGCAGGATGAGCGGGCCCGTCTCGCATGTGAGCGTGAGGACCGCGTTGAGCGGGTGCGTGCGCGCGCTGGCCAGCACGTGCAGCTGCGCGGGCGTGTGGTGCACCGCGTGCAAGCGCCAGCCGAAGCGCGTGAGGTGCATGAAGCGGTGCGCGCTGTAGGCGCCGAAGTCCGAGATCACCAGCGCCAGCACCAGCTGCAGCGCCACTGGCCAGGTGCTCGGCCAGAGCCCCACGCCCACCGCGCCCGCGAGGCGCGCGCCCACGTCCACGAGCAGCGCGAAGATCACCGCGCGCACCAGCGGGGCCACCGCGAACGCCGTCATGGCGTTGTGCAACACGTCGATGCCCAGCGTGCCCCAGCTGGGCCGCCAGTCCGGCGTGTGCGGCATGCGCTGCTCCACGAACAGCAGCAGCGCGCCCACCCACACCACAGCAAGCAGCGTGGCTTGCGGGGCCTCGAGGCCGAGGCGCTGCCCGAGCCACAGCGTGCCCAGCGCGAGCAAGAGAGCGCCCGCGTAGCCGGTGCGCGAGACGAAGCGGCGAAGTGGCGTGGGTTGATTTGATGGTAACTGCATTACCACGTAATAGAGCGGAGGCGGGCACGCGTCAAGAGCCACCCGTTTGGTCGGTGAACTCGGGCGACATCGCCTGTGCGAGCCGCTGGCGCCGGTGCTCGGGTTCGGCCGTGATAGGTTTGACCTCGTGACCGCGCCCAACCCAAAGCCAGCGCCCAGGAAGGCGACGAAGCGTGGGAGCGCGAGGGCGCTCGAGACGCCCGAGACGCCCGAGGCGGCCACGGCGCCGGGCGACGCGCCGATCCTCGCGCTCGCGATCTGGGGAGACATCGTTGCGACGGCGGACGGCGACGGTCGCGTGCGGACCTGGCACTTCAAGGGCACGCAGCTCGTCGAGCGCGGGACGCTCCACGGGAGCGTGGAGGAGCCCATCACGTCGCTCGCGACGACAGCGCCTGGTTTCGTCGGAGCGGGCACTTCACTCGTGGCCTTCAGCACGGCATGCGAGGAGCTCGCACGGACGGCGCTGCCCGCGGTCGCGACCAGCGTCGTCGTTCGGGGTGACGCGGTGTACGTGCTCGCGGGGAAGCTCCTCCGCTTCGTTCTCCCGGACCTACAGGCCAGCGGCCAGTGGAAGCACGCGAAGGGCATCACGTCGGAACTCGACGTGGATGACGAAGGAGCGCGCGCGCTCGTCCTGCGTGACAACAAGCAGGTCGAGCTCATCGACCTCGTGAAGCGCAAGAGCCTTGCGGACTGGACGCGCAGCAGCCGCAAGATCAAGGCGCTCTCGGTGCGCTTCAGCCGTGCAGGCAAGGTCCTCTTGGTCTCCGACGAGGACATGCGCCTCTCCCGCGTGAAGGACAGCACCGGCCGAATCACGAGCGAGGAGTTCACGCTCGAAGGTTTCTCGAACGGCCCGCTCGTCCTCGACAGCGCACGTTCCGTCGCGGCCATCGGAAGCGAGGGAGAGGGCGTGGAGGTCATCGACCTCGAGCCCGCGCGCACGCGGTTCTTCCTCGACCCGAGGATCACGGACGCGGGCGAGAAGGCGATCGCGGGCATGAACCGCATCCCGAACTTCAAGGAGCTCGCGCCGGGCTTCTTCGTTCGGCACGGCTCGGTCAAGGCGCCCCCCGCGCCCTCGACCCTCAGCGCGGTCGCGGTGACGGACGGCGGGGGCGTCGTCGCTGCGGGCTTCCTGTCCGGCGACGTGGTGGTCGCGGACACAGCAAGCGGTGCGGTCGTGTCGAGCCAGCGCGGCGTGCTCGGCGAAGCGCGCTGCAAGGCCAGGCATCCGTCGAGCGACGTCATCGCGTACGCGAGGGTCGAGCGGGACGTCTGGCTGCTCCATGCCGATGGGCGCTTCGCTATCGTGGACGTCGAGCGCCAAGTCGTGCGCGAAGGACCCCGGCTCGCACTCGAAGGAGACCTCGGAGAGGGCTGTAAGCTCGCGGTCGCGTCGGACACGGTCACGTCCTTGAGCGCGGGGCGCATCCACCGGTGGTCACGGCACGATGGCACCCTGCTCGTCGCGCGCGACCTGCCGCGGAACAAGGGAGCCTACCTCGACGGCGCATCGGTGCTGCTGCTGCCGCTCGACTCCCTCGGACATGACGGGTTCGACATCGTCGCGCTCGACGTGGAGAGTGGGGAGTCGAGGGTCGTGGTCCACGTCGATCGAGACGCCGAGCGGTTCGCCCTGGGCAACGATCCGAAGCACTGGGCCGCGTTCGGTCGCCGCGGCACACAGCCTATCCTCACGATCTGGGCGGGCAAGGGCCTCACGATCGCGCAGGAGTTCGCGTTCGATCTCGCGTCGGGTGAGCTGGGACGAGAGCTCCCATGGGGAGCGCCGGCGACAGGAGCCTTCGTCACCGCGCCCGACGTCTCGAACCCGCTCGAGCCGAGCGGCGCCGTGCGCGTGACCAGTGTCGAGACCGGAGAAGAGATCCTCCGCTGCCCCTATGAACCGGGCGACCTGCCGGTCAGGGGTGCGGCCACGTTCGATGTCGACTCCAAGAACGTGGCCGCAGAGGTCAGCGACTCGCTCGTCGCGGTGTGGCGCCCAGGCGCGAGGCGCCTCGTCCTCGGCGGTCACCGTCGAGTGACGAAGCTCTGGGTGAGCGCGAAGACCCTCGTCGTGCGAGACAGCTCTTGGGTGCGCGTCTGGGACATCAGCGGCCCATGAGCTGAGACGCAGGACGCTGTCGGTCAGCGCGCTCTCTTGTTCGCGGATGGCGGCCCGCCAGTCCGGGACGCCAGGATCCCGAGTGACATGGCCCCCGTTGGCGCTCGCCGTCCCTACTGCACGGTGGCGGCGACTGCCTCGGACACGCGGCCTTGCGCGTCCACGAACAGGACCTCCACGGAGGCGCCTTGCTGCACCAGCTCGCCAGGGCGGCCGGGCTGGCAACGGCCACCAGCGTTGTTGAACGAGAAGCTCACCTGGTCGGGCGCGTCGAGCGGGACGGCAAAGCCATCGGCGGCGGCAGGGCGACCGGCGGCAGGGGCGTTGCGCACCACGATGCCGAAGGTGCCGGCCGGCGCCGGCGCCGAGATGGTCAGCGTGTTGTAGGCGGCTGCCGTGCTGGGGCCGCGTGGCCCGCCCTGGACCTGGCGCGACGGGTAGAAGCGCAGGCGCGGTCCGCTCGGGGGCGCGAGGGGCTCGGTGCTCGCGCGGGCCATGGTGAAGTCACGCTCGCTCGAGCCGGCCATGGCGCGGATGGCGCCGGTGGTACGGGCGCGTGGGCGGAGCACCACCCAGCCGGGGGCCAGCTCGATGCGCGTGCTGGGGAGCGCGCGCGTGCCGCGGCGGAGCGACTCGCGCGGCGGGTCGTTCGGGCCGGCGGCGGCGTCGGGTCGGCCCGAGGCCAGCGTGGGCGCGAACAGCACGCCCCCATCGGCGGGAAGCGTGGTGCCCGCGGCGGCCGCGAAGCTCGTCTCGAAGTGGCGGATCGTGGCGCATGCCCCCGCGCTCGCCCGCGGAACCGGGCTGGCCAGCATGCCCAGCACTACCATCATCAACGAACCCAGGCCCAGTTGAGTCACCCTCGTGCGCATCGCTTTCACCTCTATTAACGTCAAGTTGGAAGCCGGTAGCGTTTCACAGCGACCCCCCGGTTGGCTAGCGTCAGCGATGCGACCGGCGCCTCCGGCCCTTGACGCTGCCGGGTCCTGAGTCTATTGAACTTTCAAGAGCTTTTGAAAGTTCTGAAAGCATGACCAGGCCGATCCGCAATCTCACCGCCAGCCCCTCGGAGTCCACCACGGACACCGGGCCCGAGCTGGACGCGCCCGAGTGGTGGCGCGTGGAGCTGCAGGTGGCCGAGGCGGTGGGCCAGCTCATGGAGTTCTGGGGCTTCAAGCGCCAGATGGGGCGCCTCTGGACGGTGCTGTTCCTGTCGCCCGACCCGCTCGACGTGGCGGCCCTGACCGAGCGCCTGCAGATGAGCAGCAGCGCCGTGTCGCTCTCGCTGGCCGAGCTGGCCACCTGGGGGGCCGTGCGCAAGACCTGGGTCACCGGCGAGCGCCGCGACTTCTACAGCGTGGAGCCGCGCGTGTGGCGCCTGGTGCGCCAAGTGGTGGAGCGCCGCGAGCTGGTGCTGATCCGCGACGCGAGCGAGACCTTCGCAGCCGCCGACCGAGCGCTCAAGGAGCTGCGCAGCACCGGCCCCTCGCGTTCCGCCATCGCCTTCAAGCGGCGTCGCCTTGCCTACCTGCGCGCCCTCGCTAGCGTCGGCGACCGGATGGTGCGCGCCTTCGTGGCGGGCAAGACCGTCGACCCGAGCGAGCTCTCTTCCGCCGAGGAACAAGTCTGATGTCGTTGCTCTCCGCCGTTCGTACCGACCCCTCGCGCGATGTCCTGCGCAGCCTGCGCTCCATCTGTGACGAGCAGGGCCTGGCCGAGCTGGCCGCGCGCCTCGCGGACCTCGGCGACCTGGTGCGCTGGGACATGAAGGACTTCGAGGGCGCGCTCAACACGCTGCCCACGCGCAACGCCGAGAAGAACGTGGTCACCGACAGCGCGCTGCACCTCATCGCGCGTGGTGGCAAGCGCCTGCGGCCCATGTGCGTGGCGCTCGCGTCGCGCGTGGGCTCGGGCTTCAGCGACCAGGCCCGCGAGATGGGCGTGGCCGTGGAGCTGGTGCACTGCGCCACGCTGCTGCACGACGACGTCATCGACGAGAGCGACCAACGCCGTGGGGCCCCTGCTGCGCGCATGCTCTACGGCAACGCGGCCAGCATCTTCGCGGGGGACTGGCTCTTGGTGGAAGCGCTCCGCCGCGTGCGCAACGCTCGGGTGGAGGGGACGCTCGACCGCCTGCTGGCTATCATCGAGGAGATGATCTTCGCCGAGGCGCTGCAGCTCGAGAACCGCGGGAAGATCGACACCCGCCGCGAGAGTTACTTCAAGGTGGTCGAAGGCAAGACAGCGGCGCTCTTTCGGTGGGCCATGTACGCGGGCGGTCGCGCCGGCGGCCTGGACGAGACCACCTGCAAGACGCTCGAGGACTACGGCACGCACCTGGGCATGGCGTTCCAGCTCATCGACGACTGGCTGGACTACGCGGGCGACCAGCAGGCCACCGGCAAGGCGCTCTTCACGGACCTGCGTGAGGGCAAGATGACCTACCCGCTGCTCCACGCCTACGAGCAGGACCCCAGCGTGGGCGTGCTGCTGGGCGAGATCCTGGGCGCCGACGACGTGGACCCTGTGCGCACCGCGGCCCTGCACGAGTCCTTGAAGCAGGCGCTGGTCCGCACGGGCGCGCTCGACGCCTGCCGTGCCCTGGCCCTAAGCCACGCCGACCGCGCCGCGGCCGTGCTCTCTCCACTGCCCGACTCGCGCGCCATCGAGGCGCTCCTGACCGTTGCCCAAGCTACCGTTCACCGGGAAGCCTGAGATCACCATGACCGACTCCGTCACCAGTCGTATTCCGGGCTTCTACAAGAAGTCACTGCGCGAACGCCTCGCGCGCCTCGTCGAGACGGGGCGCCTCTCGCCCGAGTCCATCGCGTTCTTGGAGGCGGGCGGTGGCCTGCCGGCCGACGTGGCCGACCGCATGAGCGAGAACGTGGTGGGCTGCTACGGGCTGCCCATGGGCATCGCCCTGAACTTCCGCGTGAACAACCGCGACGTGCTGGTGCCCATGAGCGTGGAGGAGCCCTCGGTGGTGGCCGCGGCCTCCAACGCGGCGCGCCTGGTGCGCATGACCGGTGGCTTCACGGGCAAGGCCAGCGCGTCCATCATGACCACGCAGGTGCAGTTCGACGCCGTGCCCGAGCCCGATCAGGCCACGGCGCGCATCGAGGCCATCCGCGAGCGCATCTTCGCCACGGGCGACGCCAGCATCCCCGGCATGGTGCGGCGCGGCGGCGGCTGCCGTGACCTCGACGTGCGCGTGCTGGACGCGGCCGAGGGCATCTTGGTGGTGCACCTCTACGTGGACGTGGGCGACGCGATGGGCGCCAACGTGGTGGACACCGTGGCCGAGGCCGTGGCGCCGCTGCTGCACGCCGAGATCGGCGGCCAGATCGGCCTGCGCATCCTCAGCAACCTGCCGCTGCGTCGCACCGTGAAGGTGTCTTGCGAGGTCACCGCCGACGCGCTCGGTGGCACCCGCGTGGCCGACGGCATCGCCAAGGCCAGCCGCTTCGCGGAGCTCGATCCGTTCCGCGCCGTCACCCACAACAAGGGCATCATGAACGGCTGCGACTCGGTGGCGCTGGCCACTGGGCAGGACTGGCGCAGCCTCGAAGCCGGGGCGCACTCGTTCGCGTCGCGCGACGGGCAGTACCGGCCGCTGGCCGTCTGGCGCCGCACCGAGACGGGCGTGCGCGGCGAGCTCGAGATGCCCATGGCGGTGGGCACCGTGGGTGGCTCCACGCGCGTGCACCAGGGCGTGCGCGCGGCCTTCGAGCTGATGGACCTCGAGCGCGCCGGCGACCTCGGCATCGTCATCGCGGCGGCCGGTCTGGCCAGCAACCTCGCGGCGCTCAAGGCGCTGGCGGGCGAGGGCATCCAGGAGGGGCACATGCGGCTCCACGCACGTAAGGCCGAGGTGGCCGAGCGCAGTGAAGAACAGGGGGCGCTGCGTCGCGCCCTTGGCGAGGGAAAAGCGCCATGACCGACGCACGCATGGGCTCTGGGCAGATGTTCGACAACATCGCCGACGGCTACGACCGGCTGAACCGCATCATGTCCATGGGCGTGGACCAGAGCTGGCGCCGTAAGACGGTGGCTGCGCTGAACGTGACGCCGGGCGCACGGGTGCTGGACCTGGCCACGGGCACCGGTGACCTCGCGATTCAGATCGCCGAGACGCACCCCGACTGCACCGTGGTGGGCGTGGACCCTTCCGTGAACATGCTGCGCGTGGGCCGCACCAAGGTGGACGCGGCCAAGCTGAGCAAGCGCGTGACGCTGCTGGAGGGTGACGCGCAGTCGCTGCCGTTCGACCCGGGCTCGCTGGACGCGGCCTGCATCGCCTTCGGTATTCGCAACGTGCCCGACCGCGAGCGTGGCTTGCGCGAGATGGCGCGCGTGGTGAAGCCCGGTGGGCGCGTGTGCGTGCTGGAGCTCAGCGAGCCGAAGCAGGGCGTGCTCAGCCCGTTCGCGCGCTTCCACATCCGGCAGGTGGTGCCGCGCCTCGGGGCGTGGCTCTCGGGCAGCAAGGAATACCGCTACCTGCAAGAGAGCATCGCGGCCTTCCCGGACCCGGAAGACTTCGCCGCCATGATGGAGCGCGCCGGCTTGCAGATGGTCTCGCTCGAGCGCCTCACGCTGGGGGTCTGCTGCCTCTACGTGGCCGAGAGCAAGGGCGGGAGCACCAGCGCATGAGCCAGCGCGCCGCGCAGCGCGAGTGCTCGGTAGAGGCCCTCTCGGCTGAGGCCGCGGCACGCACGCGCACGCCCGAGGAGTGGGCCGCCGACACCCGGCGCGCGCTCCGCGAGGCGCTCGGTGCGCACGTGGGGCAGCGGGTGCACGTCACGGTGCCGGCGCCCGAGGCGCACCCGGCGCAGCTGTTCGAGGCCGGTCGCGAGCGCGCGTCGGTGTACTTCCATCCGCCCACGGGCCTGGCCATCGCCGGCCTCGAGGTGGCGTTCGAGTGCCTGCAGGACGCAGGCCTCGCGGCGCAGCAGCGCGCCATCGCGGAGCGCCTCGCCGGTTTGGTGGTGGTGGCTCCCGAGGGGGCGCCCGCACCGCGCATGTTCGGTGGCCTCGCGTTCGCGCCCGGCGCATCGGTGGGCACGCCGTTCGCGCCGTTCGGCGACGGCCTCTTCGTGATGCCCCGCGTGCGCTACGCCGTGAACCCCGGCGGTGGCGCGGGCACGCAGGCCTGGCTCTCGTTCTGCGTCACGTCGGGTGCCGACGACGACGCGCTGCTGAGCGACGTGGACGGGTTGATCCAGGCGCTGGTGCGCGCGCCCAAGCAGCCGGGCGCCGCCACGGCGGTGCACGTCACGCACCTTCCGCGCGAGCGCTTCATCGGCATGGTCAGCGACGCGCGCGCGGCCATCGCGGCTGGCGACCTCGAGAAGGTGGTGCTGGCGCGGCGCTCGGAGGCCAGCGTGGCCGATGGTGCGCTGCCCGACGCCGTGGACATGCTGGCGCGCCTCGACGCGCGCTTCGGCTCCTGCACGCGCTTCGCTCTCTTCCGCACGGATACCGACGGCGAGCGCGTGGCATTCCTGGGCGCCACGCCCGAGTGCCTGGTCACGCGCAGCGGCGACCGCGTGCACACCGAGGCGCTGGCGGGCTCCATGCCGCGCGGCGAGAGCGCGGCGCTCTTGGCCAGCGACAAGGACCGCCGTGAGCACCGCTTCGTGGTGGACGCCGTGGTGAGCGCGCTCGAGCCGCACTGCACGGCCGTCACGCATGACCCGCAGCCGGGCACGCGTGAGCTTCCGGACGTGGTGCACATGCGCACGCCCATCGAGGGGCGCCTTCGTGACAGTGCCAGCGTGCTCACCCTGGTGGGCGCGCTGCACCCCACGCCTGCGGTGGGTGGTGTTCCGCGCGAGGCCGCCGTCCGCTGGATCGCGGAGCGCGAGCCCGTGCCACGCGGCTGGTACAGCGCCCCCTTCGGCTGGACCGATGCCAGCGGCGACGGCAGCTTCGTGGTGGCGCTGCGGTCGGGCGTGGTGCGCGGCGGGCGCGTGTCGGTGTATGCCGGCGCGGGCATCGTGCGCGACTCGCGGCCGGACGCAGAGTACGACGAGACGGAGCTCAAGATGCGGGCGGTCTTGGGCACGCTCGCGGGCGCCTGAGGCGGAGCGCGCATGATCGCGGCACCCGATCTCCAATACACCGCGGCCTGCTGGCTGGTGGACGCCATCACGCGGGGCACGGGCGCCACGCGCTGGGTGGTCAGCCCGGGCTCGCGCAGCACGCCGCTCGTGCTGGCCCTGCACGCGCTCGGGGTCCCGCTGCACCACGTCATCGACGAGCGTGCGGCGGCCTTCTTCGCGCTGGGCGTGGCGCGCGAGACGGGCGTGCCCGCGCCGTTGCTGTGCACCAGCGGGACCGCGCTCGCGCACTACCTGCCCGCCATCATCGAGGCGTCCGAGACGCGCCTGCCCATGCTGGTGGTGTCGGCCGACAGGCCGCCCGAACTGCACGGCTGGGGCGCCAACCAGACCATCGCGCAGCACGGCATCTTCGGCGCGTTCGTGCGCGCAGAGCTGGACCTCGGCACGCCCGAGTCGCTCGCCCAGCTGGAGACGTGGGGGCCGCGCCTCTCACACTTCATCGAGGCGGGGCTGGTTGGGCCCGACGTGGGGCCGCTGCACCTGAACGTGCCGTTGCGCGTGCCGCTCGAGCCCAGCGTGTCTCCCGACGCCGAGGCGCTGCAAGCGCTGGCGACGGTGCGGCAGTGGGCCGAGCGCGTGCCCCAGGTGGTCCGCCGCGCAGCGCCAGCGTTGCCCGTGGATGGCGTGGACGAGCTCCTCCGCGCGGCGCGTGGCTGCATGGAGCGGGGCGGTCGCGGGATCATCACCGTGGGCCCGCTCGCTGTGGACAGTGACGTGCCCGGGGCGGTGCAGCGCCTGGCGCAGGCCACGGGCTTCCCCGTCTTGGCCGAGGCGGCCAGCCAGTGTCGCTTCGGCGCGCAGCTCCCGGGAGTCACGTGCGTGGCGGGCTTCGACGCGCTGCTGCGTGGTCCGGTGGGCCGTGCCCACCTCGCGCCCGAGCTGGTCATTCAGGTCGGCGCCACGCCCACGTCGAAGAGCCTCGAGCTGATGGCGCAGGCAGGGCAGGGCGCCCGCTTCGTGCTGGCCCCCTTCGGTCGCCCCGACCCGAGCCGCAACGCCCAGCGCGTGCTGGTGGGAAACGTGGCGGCCGCGCTCGATGAGCTGTGCGGTGAACTCCCGCAGCCCTCGGCCGCGACCCCCACCGTGAGCGACTATGCCAACGCGTGGCGCACCCTCGACGCGTGCTTCCTCGAGCTGGCAGCCCGCAAGCTGAGCGAGGACGATGCGCTGAGCGAGGGTGAGGTGGCTGTGGCCGTGGTCGCCAGCCTGGGTGAGCGCGACGCGCTGCTGCTGGGAAACAGCCTCGCCATCCGCCACGTGGACGCGTACGCCACGCGCACCCGCGCCATGGGTCCGGTGCACAGCCAGCGCGGCGCCTCGGGCATCGATGGCCTGCTCGCCGGAGCTGCCGGTGCGGCCTCGACGGGGCGCCCCGTGGTGGCGCTCCTGGGAGACGTGAGCTTCCTGCACGACTTGGGCGGCCTCGGCGCTCACTTCCCCGGCAGCTCCGTGACCGTGGTGGTGCTGCAGAACGGCGGCGGGCGCATCTTCGAGCTGCTGCCGGTGGCGAACCACCCGGGCGCGCCAATGAACAGCTTCACCACCGACCACCGCGCGGACCTGGCCGCCGCGGCGCACGTCTACGGCCACGCTCACACCGCCGTGCGTAGCCGCGCCGACCTGCATGCCGCGCTCGCTGAGCACATGGGCAAGCCGGGCCTGCACGTCATCGAGGCCATCGTGCCGCCTCACGATGCGGGTCCGCGCCAGCGCGCCATCTACGCGGAGGTGGACAGCATGCTCCGTGAGCGCCAAGGAGCGAGCGCATGAGTATCGTCTTCCTCCACGGCTTCACCGGCGGTCCCACCAGCTGGGACGCGGTGCTCGGTCACCTGCTGAGCGGTCCGTGTGCTGCGGAGCGCAAGCTCTGCCCCGTCATCACCGGGCACGAGGGCAGCGTCACGGGCCCACGCGACGCATGGCCCGCGCAACCCCACTCCTTCGAGGCGGAGGTGGACCGCCTGGCCGCGCTGCTGCCGCGCGGCACGTTGCACCTGGTGGGCTACTCGCTGGGCGCGCGCTTGGCGCTGGGCCTCCTGGTGCGCCACCGCGTGCGCTTCGAGACCGCCACGCTCATCGGCGGGCACCCGGGCCTCGATGACGCTGCAGCGCGCACTGCCCGCGTGGAGGCCGATGACGCGCTGGCCGCGCGCCTCGAGCAGGCTGGCCTTCCGGCGTTCGTGAAAGAGTGGGAGGCGCTGCCGCTGTGGGAGTCGCAGCGTACCCTCGCGCCCGCGAGGCTCGCCGCCCAGCGCGCGCTGCGCCTCACGCACGACGCGCCTCGCTTGGCGCATGCGCTGCGCACGCTGAGCCTCGGCCGCATGCCCTCGTGGACCAGCGCGCTGCCCACGCTGGACCTCCCGGTGACGCTGGTGGCGGGTCACGGCGACAGCAAGTTCCGCGCGCTGGCGGAGGGCATGGCCGCAGCCCTGCCGAGCGCCCGCCTGCAGGTGCTCGGAGACGCGAGCGCGCCCTTCGGGCACAATCTGCTGCTGGAGGCGCCGGGTGACCTGGCGCGTGTGATCGTGGAGACGGTGGATGTCTGATGTGCGACCGGGGTCCCCGCGGGCGTGGCTGCTCGCCTCGCGTCCCGCGACGCTGAGCGCGGCGCTCGTGCCCGTGGCGGTGGGCACGGCGTGCGCGTCGTCGCACGGCGGCACCCAGTGGTTGCCCGCCGCGGCGGCGCTCTTCGGCGCGTGCATGATCCAGATTGGCACCAACTTCGCCAACGACGTCTTCGACTTCGAGAAGGGCACCGACGACGAGACGCGCCTCGGTCCCGTGCGCGCCGCGCAGGCTGGCCTGCTCACCCCGGCGCAGCTCAAGCGCGGCATGCTCGCCAGCTTCGGTCTCGCCATCCTGGCCGGGCTCTACTTGGTGTCGGTGGGGGGCTGGCCCGTGGTGGCCATCGGCGTGGCCAGCGTGGCGTCGGGCATCGCCTACACGGGCGGTCCGTTTCCTCTCGGCTATCACGGCCTCGGCGATGTCTTCGTCATGCTGTTTTTCGGCTTCGTGGCGGTGTGTGGGACGGAGTACGTGCAGCTCGTGGGCATCACCGCAAAGCACGTGGAGCTCGCCAGCCACTCGGGCACGCTGGGGCTTCCCACCACGCTCGCGTGGTTCGCCTCCGTGCCAGTCGGGGCGCTCGCCACCGCCATCCTCGTGGTGAACAACCTGCGTGACCGCGAGGGGGACGCTCGCAGCGGAAAGCGCACGCTGGCCGTGCGCCTCGGTGCCACCGGCGCGCGCGTCGAGTACCTGCTCTTGATCGTCGCCACCTATGGCATCCCCGTGTACCTCTTCTACACTGGGCTAGTGGGCTCGCTCGTGTTCGTGGTGTTTGCGACTTCTCCGTTCGCAGCGACGCTGCTGCGAGCGGTGTGGGTGCGTGATGGTGCGGCGCTCAACGACACACTCACCGGCACTGCCAAGTTGTTGCTCGTGTACGGCTTGCTGTTCGCGGTGGGGATCGCGGTGACCACATGAAGCTCGGGCTGACGCTCGCACCGCTCGCGGGTCGGCTCGATCAGCCGGTGGAGAACTCCGTCGCCAGCTTTCGAGAGCGTCGCGGTTGGCTGGTGAGTGTCTTGTTCGAGGGGGTGCGCGGACTGGGCGAGGCGTCGCCGCTCAGCGGATACTCATCCGACACGGCGGAGCAGACGGAGGCCGCCTTGCGCGCGCTGGGCTCCACGCTCGAGGTGCAGGCCGACACGCTCGAGGCCTTCACGCGCTCCGTTCTCGAGCACAGTGAGCGCCTCCCGCGCGAGGCCTACGCGGCGCGCTTCGGGCTCGAGAGCGCGCTCTTCGATGCGTACGCGCGCTTCCGTGCCGTGCCCCTGTGGGCGGTGTTGAGGCACGGCCTCGAGCTCGCTCAGCGCGACGCCCAGGTGCCCACGCGGCTCAGCGTGGCGGCGTGGATCACCTCGCTCCAGCTGGACGACGCGCGCGCGCGCTTCGACGAGGGGTCGCACACATTCAAGCTCAAGCTGGGTCGCGACCTGGACGCCGAGCTGGCCTTCGCGAAGCAGGTCCGTGAGCGCTTCCCCGCGGCCCGGCTGCGCTTCGACGCCAACGGCGCGCTCTCGGGGGCGGCGCTCGACGCGACGCTCAGCGCGCTCGGGGGGCTGGACATCGAGTTCCTCGAGGAGCCGAGTCGTGTCCTGCCAGCGCGCTCACCGGTTCCGCTGGCGCTCGACGAGTCCCTGCGTGGACTCGAGCCCGAGGACGTCATCGATCACCCGGACGTGCGGGCCTGGGTGCTGAAGCCCACGGCGCTCGGCGGTCTGTTGGAGACCGCGCGCTTCGTGAGGGAGGCTCAGGCGCGCGGGCTCGACGCCGTGGTGTCGCACACGCTCGAGGGGCCCGTGGCGCGCGCCACGCTGGGTGAGCTCGCGCTCGCCATCGGCAGTGGTGTGGCGGTGGGTCTCGGTGATCACCCCGGCCTGCGCGCGCTCGTGCCGCCCTTCGAGGTTCACGCCCCCGCCTTCGCCGCCGAGGGCTACTTGGCGCCGCACCAGACGCCGGGCTTCGGTCACGTGGAGGTGGACTTGTCCATCCGCGAGGCGGCGCGTCAGCACCCCACCCGTGCGGCGCTCGTGGGTCCGGGCTTCGTGCTCACGTATGCCCAGCTGGCCGAGCGCTGCGCGGACCGTGTCGCGGCCTTCGAAGCGCAGGGCGTGCGTGCGGGGGACACGGTCGCCTTCGTGCCCACGCTGGACGTCGCCGGCGTCGTCACCATCCTCGCCGCCATCGAGGCGGGCATCTGCGTGGTGACGCTGCACCCGCGCGCGACCGAGGAGGAGCACGAGCGGGTGGTGCGCGAGAGCGGGGCCACGCTCCTCGATCAGCGGTCATCTCGTCTTGCGCACGGTGAAGCGGCCCGTGAGGTGCGCCCCGAGGCGCCGCTGGCCATCCTCTTCACATCGGGGACCACGGGCAGCCCCAAGGGCGCGGTGCTGCCGCGCCGCGCGTTCGTAGCGTCCGCGTGGGCATCCCGCGCGCGGCTGGCCGAGGGCCACGGGCCACTCGCGGAAGCTCACGTGGATCGCTGGCTGCTGTCGCTGACGCCCGCGCACATCGGTGGACTCTCCATCATCGTGCGCATGCTGGTCACGCGTGGGACGGTGGTGCTGGCGGGAGCCCCCGAGTTCGACCCGCGCTCGTTCCGCGGGCTCATCGACGACTTGGGGGTGACGCACGTGTCGCTGGTGCCCACCATGCTGAGCCGGCTGCTGGACGCGGGCTTCCGAGCGCCGCCCACGCTGCGCACCGTGCTGCTCGGAGGCGCTGCGGTGGAGCCGGCACTCGTGGCGCGCGCGCGCGCGGCAGGGCTCCCGGTTCGCGCCACCTACGGCATGACCGAGGCGTGCTCGCAGATCACCACGCAGGCCAGCCATGACGAACCCGGCTGCGGTCGGCCGCTCGATGGTCTCGAGGTGCGCTCCCGGGAAGGCGTGCTCGAGGTCCGCGGCGCCACGCTCTTCTCGGGCTACCTGGGGCAGCGCGAGCACCTCGACGAGCAGGGCTGGTTTCGCACCGGCGACCTCGGCCGCGTCGACGAACACGGCTTCGTGCACGTGGAGGGCCGGCGCCACGACCTGATCGTGAGCGGCGGCGAGAACGTCTACCCCGCCGAGGTGGAGGCGCGCCTCGCCGAGCAGCCGGACATCAGCGAGGCGGCGGTGTTCGGGGTCTACGACGAGACGTGGGGTCAGCGCGTGGTCGCCGCGTGCGTGCTCCGGCCGCTGCCCGCTGGCGCTGGAGAAGACGAGCCGTCGGACCCGCAGGCGCGGGTGCGCACGCTGGACGCGGCGCTCGCCGGCGTGCTCGCGCGCTTCAAGCTGCCGAAGGAGTACTGGGTGGTCGACGCTCTCCCGCGCACCTCGCTCGACAAGGTGGCGCGCAGCCGGCTGCAAACCCTCTCGGAGTCTCCCGGCACCGTGGTGGTGGACGTGGCGCGCCTGCGCAGTTCCGGCCGGCCTCACTGAGCGGCGCGGCGGCCGCGTGGGTGGTAGCCTCCCCGCGATGACCAGCACCCCCCGCACGCTCCACGCGCTCCTCGGAAACAGCCAGCGCCTGGACGGTGGCAGCATGTTCGGAAACGCCCCGCGCGCGCTCTGGGAGCGCTGGATCGCGCCGGACGAGCGGCACCGCATCCCGCTCGCGTGTCGCTGCCTGCTGGTGCGCGAGCCTCATCGCAACATCCTCTTCGAGGCCGGCATCGGCACCTTCTTCCCGCCCGCGATGCGGGATCGCTTCGGCGTGCAGGAGTCCGAGCACGTGCTGTTGCGCGAGCTCGCGGCCCACGGCCTCACCCCGGCAGACGTGGACGTGGTGGTCCTGAGCCACCTGCACTTCGATCACGCGGGCGGAGTGCTCACGGCCCACGACGCCGAGCAACGCATGCAGCTGGTCTTTCCTCACGCGCACTACGTGGTGGGGGCGCGCGCCTTCGAGCGGGCCCTCGCGCCGCACGCCCGCGACCGGGCGTCGTTCATCCCCGAGCTGCAGGCGCTGCTGCAGGAGACGGGTCGGCTCGAGCTGGTCCCGAGCCCGTCAGCCGGCGCGGAGGGCGTGGCATTCTCCACCACGCTCGGACCGGAGTACCCGCTGCGCTTCGCCGAGGGCCACACGCCCGGGCTCATGATGGCCGAGGTGCCGAGCGCTCACGGGCCGCTGCTCTACGCGTCGGACCTGATTCCCGGCGCGCCGTGGGTGCACCTGCCCATCACCATGGGCTACGACCGCTTCCCGGAGCGGCTGATCGAGGAGAAGGAGGCGCTGCTGAACGACCTCGAGGCGCGCGGGGGTGGGCTGTTCTTCGTGCACGACCCCGAGGTGGCGTGGGCCCGCGTGGCGCGCGACGAGCGCGGGCGGTTTCACGCGGCCGACCCACAGCCCACACTCTAGGAGGCACTGGTGGACTCAGACGTCATCCGTAGGCTGCGCGACCGACTCGTCGGTCACGGTCGACCCTCCATCCTTCCCGGTGGTGATGGAGCGGACGACGGACGGACGGGTCCAGATCGGGGTGCCCACGACCAAGGCGCGTCGCGCGAGCGCGTGGCGCCGCTGGCGGAGCTGCTGTTCCTCGCGATGCACGCTGACGGGCAGGCCACGGACAGCGAACAGCTCGCCGTTCGCGGAGCCGTTCGCACGCTGACCGATGGCCTCGTGCCGGGGCGCGTGTCCGACACCATGGTCGACGCCTTCGAGGAGCACCTCGCGCGCGACGGCTACGAAGCACGCCTGCACACCGTCACGCAGCGGATCGTCGCCGACCGTGATGACGCCGAGCTCGGCGTCTTGCTCTTCGCGGCGGTCGCGCTGTCGGATGGGGTCGTCGATGCGGCCGAACGCGAGGCCTTCGAGCGCGTGGCCGAGGAGCTCGGAGTCTCGCCGCCGCGGCTGGCCCAGTTGCTCGGCGACGTCCCCTGAGGCGGTCAGTCCTCCGACAGCCAGACCTCGTCGACGGTGATGGCCGACTCTTCGAGGCGGAGGCGAACGTGGTGACGCTCGCCACCGGCGCGAGTGGCGCGAACGCGGGGGAGTCGGGCGGCGTTGACGTACGTCGTTCCGTCGACCTCGACCGCCCAGGTGCGCAGTCGGCCGTCGTCGAGCGGGTAATGCATGTGCCCTGCCACCACGGCGAGCACTCGCAGCCCGCGTGCGCGCGCGTGGTCGACCGCGACCCGCAGGTCGCTGTCGCCGTGATCGCCCTCGCCGGGATGGAAGTCCCTGCCCCATGGCGCAACGGGGGAAGCGCCGAGGCCAGTCGGCCCGTTGTGGGCGAGGAACACGACCGAGTCCGTCTCGACGCCATCGACGAGGGAGACGAGTCGCTCGGCTGACTGGGCCACCGAACCGAGTCCGAAGCGGCTCTGCATCGCCTCTGCGAAGGGCCATTGGTCGCCGCCCATGGCGTAGGGCCGACCCGAAACGACGGTCACGCCCGACTCGCCGACTGCGACGACGTGCCGGTCGAAGCCAGCGAAGCGTACGTTCGCTCGCCGCGTCGTCGACTCACCGCGCGCGACGACGCCTCCGAGGGCCAGGAGCGCCGAGCGGCCCACCTGATGCCCGAACTCCGCACGCAGGAGCGGAGCGTGCTCGCAGTCGTTGTTGCCCGGCATGACCACGACCGGAGTGCGCAGCTTCGCGATGGTGCGAGCCACCCGAACGTCGGCGTCGCGAGTGCCCGGGCCGAGGTCCCCGACGAACCACAGCGCCTCATAGCGACACGCATCGAGTTGGTAGACGTCGGTGGCATCGAACGAGCCGTGCAGGTCACCGACCACCCCAATTTCGACCATGGCGGGTGCGGCCTCGGACGCGGACACGGTCATTCGAGGCGCGCCCGAAGGTGAGGGGCAAGCGAAGACCGAAAGCCTTCCGTGCTCAGCTCCTGAGCGACGAGCTCGACTTCATGAGCGGTTCGGGCGCTGACCGATGCTTCTCCAAAGGCCCAAGAGAATGCGTGCAGGTTGCCGAACCCGGTGGGAGGCACGTCCGGCGCCGGCAGCGAAGCGGTGAAGTCGAACGTGGAGGTCGCGGGTGTGCTCGAGCCCCGATCGAGCGACGACTGAACGCGAGTCGTGTCCGCCACGTGACATGCGGCACAGCTGACCTCCGCGGTGGACACCAGGTTGGGATTGGCGAGCCTGGCGAGGAGATCGACGCCCTGTGTGAACTCGGCCGGGCTGAGCGCCTGGGTGCTGTCGGTGCCGAGCAACGCGTCCGGAAACCAGGACACCGAGAACGGTGTTCCGAAGCGAAAGCCCATGGACCCCTGGTCCGTGAACGAGTCGCTGGTCGCGGACACCCCCGGGATGCTCGAGAGCGAGAAGGTTCCATCGTTCGCTCGATCGAACACGCCAAAGAACCAGTTCTTGGAGCGGCCCGTAGCCATGAACGTGAAGCGCGTGAGGGTGCCTGCTTCGCAAGCGGTGACCAGAGCCGTGCGAATCGACTGAGCGTAGGGGCTCCCGAGGCCTTCACGCAAGAGTCCCGGGTGCACACCGAGCGGCCCGGCCTCGGAGCCGGTCTCCCGAAGGGCCACGAGCAGGTCCACGAAGTGCTCGTCATCCAGCGTATAGAAGAGGTGAATCGCTGCGTCCGAGAGACTCGGTGGCTCCGGGTCGTTCGTCAGCGGAAACAGAATCTGCGCCACCAAGCGCACCTGACGCTGGCATGGCGTCACATTGTCGAAGCACGGATCGACTCGCGCAGAAGTCACGCGAAGCCTCGGATACACGTCCGTCGAACCGGCTCCCTCGGCCAGCCTCGGAAGCTCGCCGCTCGCGTCACCCAGTCGCCCGAACAGCGCAACTGGAAGGAGCTCTTCGCTCATCGAGATGAGCAGGTCGTCTTCGCCCATCTCGGGATGGGGGAACAAGATCGCCACGTCATTGGCGCTCGGAGCATAGGCACCCGAGGGAGAGGGGGAGTCCGAGCAGCCAGCCAACGAGACGACGACCAGCGAGAACAGCGTGCGCGCGACCCGGAGCGACATTCGATAGTTCATGTGAGGTACCAGGGGAGGGTGTCGCCGTCCTAGCACGCTGGGGCATGGCCGTGCCGTGAGCGAGTGCTCTCGGCGCGAGAGCCTGTCATGCTCGCCGGGTGCGACCGCCTCCGCTCCCGCTTGCGCCTCGAAACCTCGTCACGGCCGCGGACGTGCAGATGGAGCTGGCGCGGCTGTTCGGGGGCACGTTCGAGCGCGACCTGGTCGTCTCGGTCTACGGCGACGAAGACGCCGAGGGGGCCGTGTCCACCTTCCACGAGCTCATGCGCTCACTCGAGATGCACGGCGGCGCCGAGGCTGGGCCACGGTTTCAAGACGCCATCGTCGAGCCTCCCAACGCCACCACCATCGAGCGCGCGCTGCTCACACTGAGTCATGCGGACCGCCAGCGACGATTGCTGGATCAAGTGCTCACCACGTTCGGGCACCACCTCATCGACCCGCTCGGCGCCGTGCTCAACGCGGGCCCCGACGGCGCCCTCATGCGCGAGCTGACCACCGTGCGCGAGCGTGTCATCGCGGACCTGGGCGCGCTGCGGGTCACGCCCGAGACGCGCTCCATCGTCATCGCCGATGTCAGCAAGCTGCTGAGCGACGACTACCTGGCCATGATGGTGGAGCACGAAGAGCGCGAGCTACGGCCGCGCGTGAGAGAGCTGGCTCAGGAGATCCTGCGGCTGATCGGCGACATCTTCCATCACGCGCTCGGCCGCTGGCCGGAGCACGCACGCTCCATCGCGCACGCGGTGCGGCGGCGCCTCTCCGGGGAGGTGCGCCTGGCCGAGCTGCCCCACCTGCTCCGTGAGCAGGTGCTGGACGGCATCGAAGAGTTCCTCTGGGTGGAGACCAGCAACGACATCGAGGGCGCCCTCCGGTCCATGTTCGCAGCGCGCCGGGGCATCGTGGACGAGCCGCCCACCCTCGAGCGCAGCGCCTACCGCTCGTTCGCGGTGGGCTGCTGGAAGCTGATGACCGAGCACGCCTGAGCGCGGCTCAGAGCCACCAGCGGAGCAAGTGGGCCCACCAGGGCGCGGGTCGCTCGCGGGGTTCCCAGTCGTGTTCGGCCATGTTCGTCGTGCTCGCCATGTCCTGCTCCTTCGCTCTCTGACGCGCGTTCCATCACGCGTCTCGCCATCCTCGCGCCGCTGCGATCCCGGACCAAATTTCGTGTGACGCAGCGCGGCAACGGGTGGGATGCGTCAGAGCCCCGTGTCGTCCGCGCCTCGGCTCAGCACGTAGGAGACGGCGCGCGTGAGCATGCCCCCACGCTTCGAAGCCAACACCTTCACGATTGCCACAAAGAGCACGCTGCGTCCGTTGTCCATATCCATGGTCTGCCTTCTTTCGTGGGGCGGTCTCGCTGACCGTCTTCCCCTCTAGATGCGGGGTGCGTTCGAAACGGCTCAAAAAAAGATCCGGTGGGCTCCGCGTCATTTCTGGGTGGTGCGTCTCCGCGCCAGCTCTGGTAACTTCCGTATCCCTGTAAGAGGAGCCCGCCGATGGAACAGACTCAGACCCGCTCACAGAAGACCACCTCGACGCCGTCCATCGCGGACCTGGTGTCGCGCACCCGGGAGCGCTTCGACACCGGCATGACCCGCTCGCTGCGCTGGCGCCTCGCGCAGCTCGACGGCCTCGCGCGCTTCCTGGTGGAGCGTGAGTCGGAGATCTACGACGCGCTGGCCGCCGACGTGGGCAAGCCGCGCTTCGAGGCCTACCTCGCCGAGATCGGCTACATGAAGACCGACATCGAGCACACCAAGAAGCACCTGCGCGAGTGGGCCGCTCCGCAAGAGGTGCCCACGCCCATGGTGGTTCAGCCCGGCAAGAGCGAGATTCACAAAGACCCGCTCGGCGTGGTGCTCATCATCGCGCCGTGGAACTACCCCTTCCAGCTCATGATGGCGCCGCTGGTGGGTGCCATCGCGGCCGGCAACTGCGCCGTGCTCAAGCCGTCGGAAGTGGCGCCGGCCACGTCGGCGCTGTTCGCCAAGTTCATCCCGCGCTACGTGGACCCCGACTGCTTCCCCGTGGTGGAGGGCGCCGTGAAGGAGACCACCGAGCTGCTCCACGAGCAGTTCGACCACATCTTCTACACGGGCAACGGCAGCGTGGGCCGCATCGTCATGGCCGCGGCGGCCAAGCACCTCACGCCCGTCACGCTCGAGCTGGGCGGCAAGAGCCCGGTCATCGTGGACAGCACGGCGGACCTCGACATCACCGCCAAGCGCATCGTGTGGGCCAAGTTCGTGAACGCCGGCCAGACCTGCGTGGCGCCGGACTACATCCTGGTGGAAGACCGCGTGCACGACGCGCTGGTGCACCGCATGGTCGCGTGCATCCGCGAGTTCTACGGCGACGACCCGCAGCAGAGCCCGGACTTCGCGCGCGTGGTCAACGCACGTCACCACCAGCGCCTCATGAAGCTGCTGGGCGCGGGTGAGATCGTGGCGGGTGGCAAGGGCGACGAGGCCGACCGCTACATCGCGCCCACCATCATCAAGGACGTGCCGGAAGACGCGCCGGTCATGCAGGACGAGATCTTCGGGCCCATCCTGCCCGTGCTCTCGGTGCCCAGCGTGGACGCCGCCATGGCCTTCATCAACCGCCGGCCGAAGCCCCTGGCGCTCTACCTCTTCTCGAGCGACGAGCGCACGCACGAGCGCGTGCTCAAGCGCACCACCTCGGGCGGCGTCACCATCAACCACGGCTGGTTGCACTTGGGCGTGCCGGACCTGCCGTTCGGCGGCGTGGGCGAGAGCGGCATGGGCGCGTACCACGGCAAGCGCAGCTTCGACGTGTTCAGTCACCAGAAGGCCGTCTTGCGCAAGGGCACGCGCGTGGACCCGCCGGTCATGTACCCGCCCTACTCCGAGTGGAAGCAGAAGCTCGTGGCGCTGCTGGCCTGAGCCGCCAGCGCTTCCGCCGATAACCAGGAGCCCTGGCGCGCATGCGTCAGGGCTTCTTCTTGACGTCCTCGGTGGTGACGCCCACGTGCAGGTACACGCCGGTGCTCGGCCGCGGAGGCCCGAGCGATGGACGGCGCGAGTCGGCGGTTGGCGCCTGGCTCTGCCCCACCATGGTGTCCTCGGCCTCGAACTCGTTCTCTTCGCTGGGCGCGCCCGCCGCAGCCAGCGCCAGGCCGTCGAGGTCGGTGGACTGTTCCGCAGGGGGGGACGAGCTCCGACGCGGTGGTGGCGCAGAGCTGTTGTAGCGGCCCGGCGGCAGCGACGTCCTCGGCCCGGGCGGCACGCTGACACGGGCGGCCGGCACCGGGGACACGAGCGACCCGTCCTTCTCGCGCTCTGAGCCCGGGGGAAACGCTTCGGCCAGGTACGCGCCCACGCGCGCGGTGCCCAGCTGGATGCGCTGCGCCGCCGCGAACCCTTCGATTTGCCGCTGCAGCACGTCGGCGCTGGCGGGGCGCGAGCTCGGATCACGCGCCAAGGCGCCCGCGAGGATCTCGTCGAGCACCGCCGGAAAGCCGCTGCGCCGGGTGCTGGCAGGCGGGGCGTCCACGTCCATGAGCGCACGCCGGAGGCGCTCGCCGCGGCCGTCGTAGAGCCGCACGCCGGTGGTCATCTCGTAGAGCAGCACGCCCAGCACGAACACGTCGGCGCGCCGGTCGGGGGGCTCGCTGCCCAGGATCTGCTCGGGGGCCATGTAGCCCGCCGCGCCTCGCCCGTCGCTGCCGGTGGCGTCCAGGTCCGAGCGCGGCACCGCGCACCCGAAGTCCATGAGGCGCGCCAGGCCGTCGCGGCCCAGCACCACGTTCTCGGGCGCGAGGTTGCGGTGCACCAGCTCGCTGCGCTGGCCGTAGGCGTTGGTGAGCTCGTGCATGTGGTGCACGGCCGCGCAGAGCTGGCTGACCACCGACAGCGCGAGCGCCATGGGCAGCGGCGTGGCGCGCTCGCGCTCGGTCTCCATGACCCACTTGAGCGTGGGCCCGGGAATGAACTCGAGCGCGATGAACCAGGCGCCAGACTTCGGGTCGCGCTGCAAGTCGTACACGTGCGGGATGCTGCGTTGACGAAGGCGCGCCAACAGCAGCGCCTCACCCTGGAAGGCCCGGAGCGCGCTCGTCTCCGTGGTGAGCGCATCTTTCAAGCGCTTGACCAGCACCTCGCGGACGAAGCCTCCGTCTCCGTGTTGGAGCGCGGTATAGGCATCGCACAGGTCATTGTCGCCGAGTCGGCGAACGAGCTGGTAGCGGCCGAGCCTCTCTTCCATTGGCGCTCATCGTAGCCCTCTTTGCGCCGCCAGCGTCCCACAATCGAATGTGGCACAGTCCCGCCCATGGCCGATTCTGCTCTTCGTAGCGCGCTCTCGCGCGTGCCCGGCGCCGACAAGGCGCTGCCCTTCCTGGACATCGACGGTCCGGTCAACGTGGTGCGCATCGCCTGGGACCGCCTGCGCGGGCTGCCTTACGGGAACGTAGTGTTCAGCCGCATGATCGGCCGCGCGGCGCCCTACACGGGCAGCATCCGTGCTGTGGTCACGGACCTGACCGAGGGACACAGCCAGGTGGTGCTCAAGGACCGCCCGGAGCTGCGCAACCACCTCGACTGCGTGCACGCCATCACCCTCGCCAACCTGGCGGAGATGACGGGCAACGTGGCGCTGGCCTACGGGCTGCCCGACGACGCGCGCTTCATCGTGGCGGGTATGGACCTCGAGTATGTGAAGAAGGCGCGGGGCACCATCACGGCCACCAGCGACTTTCCGCCCATTCGCACTTCGGCGGTGTCGCACCACGACATCCCCGTGGTCATGAAGAACGCCGCCGGCGAGGTGGTCACGCGCGCCACGCTGCGCACCCAGGTTGGTCCCAAGCGCAAGCGCGCCTAGAGGAAGCCGAACCCATCCCGTCGACGTTGACGTTGTCGTGGGCGTCGTCGTGGTCCTTGACGGCGACGGCGACGGCGACGGCTATCGACTCGTCGCAAGTGCAGTGGCGACCAAGGGACGGTTCGGAGGGTTTGGGTGGGCTTCGGCTGTCGATGAATACAGCCTGTTTCAGGCACTTGGGCACCCCCGGCTGAAGCCGAGGGCAGCAAACCAGGCCCCGGCGACCTGAAAGTCCGCCCGAGGCGGACTAACTGGAAGCGAGGTTGACGACCGTCCTACCAAGGTTACCCGGACACCCCATGCCGCGAGGCTCCTCAGACCTTCTGCGTCCGGGTACCTCGGGTAGAACACACCCTGCTGTCAGCCACGTAGTCCGCGCCGTCAGGCGGGGACTTTAAGACTATCCATGCGTGGTTTGCTGCCCTCGGCTTCAGCCGGGGGTGCCCCAATTCGCCTTCCCAGAAGCCGATTCGGCTTGCCGGTCACCACCCAGGACTTGGGACGAGTCGCCGTCAAGGCCCACGTTTGCGACAACGACAACGACAACGATAACGACAACGACAACGTCGACGTCGAGGGAGCGTGTGGGGGTCCTCGTGGTCGGTTCAGCCCTGCCGTAGGGGCTTCACCGGCTCCCGGGAGGCTCCGAGTTGGTGCGCCCGGTCTGCGACGACGGCAGGGTGCCCAGGCGCTTGGCGCGGTCCTGCCACTTGGCGCGCGCCATCTCGCGCATGTCCTGCACGGCGTCGGCCTCGTCCACGATCTCCATGCCCAGCACCGTCTCGATGACGTCTTCCATGGTGACCAGGCCGTCCACGCCGCCGTGCTCGTCGCTCACCACGGCGATGTGCTCGCGCGAGTCCAGCATGCGCTCGAAGAGCGCCGGCACGGGCAGGGTGGAGGGCACGATCAGGTGGTCTCGCACGAACTCGCCCACGACGCGGTGGTGATCTTGGCGCGCCGCGCGCAGCAGGATCTCGTTCTTGAGCACGTAGCCGATGATGTTGTCGATGCCGCCGCGCCCCACCGGGATGCGCGAGAAGTTCATGGCGCCGGGCTTGTCCAGCACCTCGGCCAGCGTGGTCTTCTCGTCCAGCCAGAAGACCACCGTGCGCGGCGTCATGATGTCGCGCGCTCGCAGGGTGCCGCAGTGGATGAGGCTGCGCAGGATGCGCGACTCGGTGGGGTCGATGGTGCCGCCCGCTTCCGCGAGGCCCGCCATGGCCGCGATCTCGGCGCGCGAGATGGACGGAGTGGGCTCGCGCCCGCGCTTGATGGCCATGGTGATCAGGTCGCTGAGCCACACCAGCGGCAGCATGAGCTTGATCATGGGGGGCAACACGTAGGCCACGGGGACGACGAAGCGCTGCCAGTAGACCGCGCCCAGCGTCTTGGGGATGAGCTCCGAGAGCACCAGGATGAGGAGCGTCAACACGGCGGACGCGATGGCCAGCTTGTCCGACCCCCAGATGCGCGCGGCCTCGGCACCGGCACCCGCGGCGCCGAGGGTGTGCGCCATGGTGTTCAGGCTGAGGATGGCGGCCAGCGGCCGGTCCACATCGGCCTTGAGGTGCCGGAGCTTGGCCCCCACGTGAGGGTGTGCCTCTTCGTAGTGGGCCTGGAACGACGGGGTGATGCTCAGCAGCGAGGCTTCGAGCAGCGAGCACGTGAACGACACGCCGAGGGCGACGCTGATGTAGATCAGCAGCAGGGTCATTTCGGAGAGCTCGACAGGGGACCGGTGGTCCCTGGCGCCGGGGCCAGCGCGTGCGGGCTGGGGAGCGCGTCGGCGCCACGCGGGAGGTGCGTGACCAGCCGTGTTCCCCGCTTGTACGTGAGGTAGGCCCACACCCACTCGAAGAGCACCATGGCGCGGCTGCGGAAGCCGATGAGGTAGACGATGTGGACGAAGCCCCAGGCCAGCCAGGCCAGCAGCCCGCTGGTGGTGAGCACGCTGGACTGCACCACCGCGCGGGAGCGCCCGATGGTGGCCATGATGCCCTTGTCTACGTAGCGGAATGGCTTGCGCGCCATGGAGCGGAGGTCGCCGCGAATCAGCGTGGCCACGTAGCGCCCCTGCTGGATGGCGACGGGCGCGAGCCCAGGCAGGGCCTCGGTCTCACCAGCAGGCACGAAGGCCGCCATGTCTCCGATGCAGAGGATGTCGGGGTGGCCCAGCACCGCGCAGTTGCTGTCCACGCGCACCTGCCCGCGGCGCGTGAGCTCTACACCCATGCGCTGCGCCAACGACACGGGCTGCACGCCCGACGCCCACACCACCAGCGACGCGGGGATGAGCTCGCCGGCCACCACCGCGCCTTCGGCGGTGACATCGGTGACGGGCGCGCCGAGGCGCAGCTCTACGCCCAGCTCTCGGAGCTGGTGTGCGGCAGACTCCGACAAATCGGGCCGGAAAGGGGCGAGCACGCGCTTGCCCATCTCGACCAACACCACGCGGATGTCCTTCGGGTGGATGCGCTGGTACTCGTCGGCCAGCACGGTGCGGCCCAGCTCGCTGATGGCGCCGGCCGTCTCCACGCCGGTGGGGCCGCCGCCGATGACCACGAACGTGAGCAGGCGCTTGCGCACCGTCTCGTCCAGCTCTTGCTCGGCGGCCTCGAACGCGAGCAGCACGCGCTCGCGAATCTGGATGGCGTCGCGCATGTTCTTGAGGCCGATGGTGTGCTGCGCCCAGTCGTCGTGACCGAAGAAGTTGGTCTTCGCGCCGGCCGCCACCACCAGCCAGTCGTAACGGAGCCGTGCCCCGTTCGCGAGCACGACCTCCTTGCGGTGCTTGTCCACTTCGAGGGCCTCGCCGAGCACGACGCGCGTGTTGGGCTGCCGCCCCACCACCGAGCGAATGGGCACTGCGATGGCGCCCGGGCTCAGGCCCGACGTGGCCACCTGGTAGAGCAGCGGCTGGAAGAGGTGGTGGTTCTCGCGGTCCACGACCGTGACGTCCACGTCCACGCCGTCCAGCGAGCGAGCCGCGTTGAGGCCGCCGAAGCCTCCTCCGATGATGACGACTTGCTTACGTTGGCTCATGGGCAGCGCTAACCATGACGCGTTTGGGACGAAGGGGCCAGACCCGTCCACGCCACGAGGGAAGTGCGTGCGTGCTCGAAAGTATGATACCTATGGCCACGAGAAGCCGACGATGATGGGACCACGACAAGGGAGCTGTCCGAACTGCGGCGGCCCAATCGAATTCAAGCTCGGTTCGTCGGGCGCGATGGTGTGCCCCTGGTGTCGGCACTCGGTGGTGCGCACCGACCGTGACCTGCGGTCCATCGGCAAGGTCGCAGACCTGGTGCCCACGGCGGCCTTCATGGCGGTGGGCGACATCGGCACCGTGGAGGGCGAGGAGTTCGTCGTCGGCGGGCGTCAGCAGCTGGACCACGGCCGCGGCCCCTGGGACGAGTTCTTCGTCGAGTTCACGCAGTCGCGCCGCTGGGCCTGGGTGGCCAAGGCGCAGGGCAAGTTCTACGTCACGCAAGACTTCCAGCCCACGGGCCAGCTGCCCTCGTGGGAGCAGATGGCACCGGGCACGGGTGGCATGCTGGAGGGCGCCAGCTGGACCGTGGCGGAGCGCGGCGGCTCGGCCCTGGTGTCGGCCGAGGGCGAGCTGCCGTTCCCGGCCAAGCCCGGTGACTCGGGTCGCTTCGTGGACCTCGAGGGTCCCAACGGCGCCTTCGCCACCATCGACTACGGCGACGGCAGCGCGCCGCCCAAGTTCTTCGTGGGCCGCCAGGTGGACCCCACGCGCGTGGCGTTGGTCCGCACGGCCGTCGGTCCGCGCCCCGAAGAGAAGGTCAACCTGGGCGCGCTCAAGTGCCCCAGCTGTGGCGGGCCCATGCCCATCCGCACGCCGGACACCACGGAGCGCGCGGCCTGCCAGTACTGCCACGCGCTGGTGGACGTGAACCACGGCAACCTCGCCATCGCCGAGCAGCTGCGGCAGCCCAAGATCACCCCGCTCATCCCGCTGGGCACCGAGGGCACCGTGCGCGGTGAGCCCGTGGTCTGCATCGGCTTCATGCAGCGCAGCACCTGGTCCGACGGTGAGGCGTTCAACTGGCGCGAGTACCTGTTCCACGCGCCTGGCGGCTACCGCTGGCTCATGGAGGACAACGGCCACTTCATGTGGATCAAGCCCGTGAGCAACGCCGACGTGGCCGTGCAGGGCTTGAGCGCGCGCCACGGCGGCCGCTCGCATCGGCTGTTCTCCACGGCGCACGCCACGGTGGAGTTCGTCATCGGCGAGTTTTACTGGCGCGTGTGCGTGGGCGACACGGCGGACCTCGCCGATTTCATCGACCCGCCGCACATCATCAGCGAAGAGCGCACCGACAACGAGGTGAACTGGTCGGCGGGCGAGTACCTGCCCGGCAAAGAACTCTGGCAGGGCCTCGCGCTGCCGGGTGCGCCGCCCAAGCCGCAGGGTGTGGGCATGGCGCAGCCCAACCCGGTGCGCCTCGGCATCGCGTCAGGCACGGCGCTCGCGCTGCTGGTGTCGTTCTGCGTCATCGGGATGGTGTTCGACCTGAGCACCACCGGGCAGACTGTCTACGAGGGGGCGCTGCCCATGCCGCCGGTGCCGGGCGAGACACCCGAGGGTGCCTACGCCAGCTACACCAGCACCTTCGCCGTGGGCGCGCGCACGCCGCTCGAGATCCAGCTCACCACCACCTCGGACAACCAGTGGGTGGCGGTGGCTGGGTCGTTCGTGAACCAGAACACGGCCGAGGTCATCGACTTCTTCGTGGACGCTGGCTACTACCACGGCAACTCCGAGGGCGAGGCCTGGACCGAGGGCAGCCAGAGCGCGAGCATCAACATCTCGGCGCCGCCGCCCGGCAACTACTTCGTGCGCTTCGACCCCGAGTGGCAGTCGTTCCCGCAGCCGGGCTCCATGCCCTCGTACACCACGCCCACGGCCAGCGTGCGCGTCACCGCCGGCAAGCGCGGCATGGGCTGCTTCTGCTGCGGCTTCATCTCGCTCATGCTCCCCTGGATTGTCATCTTCATGCGCCGTGGCTCCTTCGAGAACCGCCGCAACCAGAACTCCAACCTCCACTGAACCCGTGCGTCACCTCCTCTACCCACTCTTCGGCGCCACCATCATCGCGGTCTACGCGTACACGGCGTCCATGGGCATCGACCCGTTCGCGGCGTCCACGGAGCGGCGCTCGATGCCTCCCGAAGTGCGCGCGCAACCGTCGGGTCCGGGGGCCGCGGTGTTCTGGTATGGCGGCATGCACGGCGGCAAGTGAGTCTCAGGAGCAGACGCCAACGCACGAGAAGCCGCCCGCGACGGTGACGGCGCCTGCCTCGAGCATCAGCTCCACCAGCGGCCCGCAGTTGTAGTAGCACCCGTTGATCTCGCGCGACCCACCAACGGTCGCGCGGCCGGGCAAGACGTTCATCAGGACGCGGTCGCCGGTGTCGCCGGGCGTCAGCACGTTGGCGTCGGCGTAGAGCTGTGTCCCGTCTCGCGCGGTGAATATGAGGTCTCCGGGGGCGCCGTCCGGGAGCATGTTGGCCAGGATGATGGCGCGCGTGGGATCGACGGTGACGGTCTGCGTGGCGAGCCACGCGTCCAAGGCTGCTTGCGATACGATGGGGCCGAACCCCGTGTCGTCGTTGCGCGGCTGGATGTGGGTGGGATAGCCCGGCGCTTCGATGCGCGCCCAGCTCACCGGACGGTGGGGGAGGTCGTACTCTCCCGCCGCGTTGGTCGTAGCCGTGTACGTGGCGCACGTCCCGATGAAGGTGATGGTGGCACCCGCGATGGGCTCCCCCGTGGTCACGTCGCGCAGCGTGCCGCCGCTCGACGCCGTGGCGCGCTGGTGCGAGCACTCCCCTCCGGAGCAGTACGCCCCCGCCTCCCAGCAGGGGAAGTTGCACCCGTCACAGCTCGCGACGCTGGTGCACACATCGACCTCGCAGCCATCCGTGAAGCTCCCGTTGCAGTCGAAGCGGTTCCCCGTGCAGCCAGTGATGATGCACTCCCCGCTCGTGCAGAGGGCGACCGAGCCCGGGAACTCCGTCTCGCAGGCCGCCGCACCGCCTTCGTCGGTCATGTCGTCGCAGTCATCGTCCACCGCGTTGCAGGGCTCGTCCGCGTCGGGATGGATGGCATCGTTTCCGTCGTCGCAGTCCCCGCCACGGTCCGCTCGCCCCGTGGGCACCGAGCACCCGGTCGTGGGTGTGGCTGCGGCGTCTCCATAGTCGTCTTCGTCGAGATCGGGCCAGGAGTTCACCAGCAACCCTTCGTCGGTCTCGGTGTTGCAGTTGTTGTCGAAGCCGTCGCACACCTCGGGGGCGAGCCGATGCACGTTCGAGCGTTGGTCGTCGCAGTCCAAGCCGCAGCGCGCACCGTTGCAGCACGCGTCGTCCACCTGCTGGTCCTCGTCGAGGTCCACGTCTCCGAGGCTCAGCGGGTCACAGTCCTCGTCGACACCCGCCACGTCACAGACCTCCAGGTTCCCCGGGAAGCGCGTCTCGTCTTCATCGTCGCAGTCGTTCCCGCCGCAGGCGATGGAGCGAGCACCGTCTCCATCCAGGTCGTCGTCGCACCCGCCGCAGACGTCCTGCGCCTCGTTGCACATCGCCACCGCGCACGGTGGGGCCGCGGCCGCTATGCATCCGCGGGCGTCGGCGAGCGGGCTGTCGGGAGTGCAGCTCTCCATCCCGGTGCAGAACAGGCCGTCGTCACAGCCGGCGGCGTTCGTGCATGGGGCGTCTGCGTCCGCGCCAGCGTCAACGGAGGTTTCAGCCTCACCACAGCCTGAGACAACGGCCGCGAGGAGCAGGATGCGAGCGATGGGGGTCGTCACGCCCCTAACCCTACACTCATCACCTTCGAGGGTGAATGACGTTCTCTGTAGGGCGCCGTGGCGCTTCCACTCGCCGAGCCGGGCGCATACGCTCGGCGACATGGAAATCCCGAGCCTCCTTCGCACCTCCCTCGCCGCCTTGCTCACCCTCGCGCCAGGCTGTGCGTCTTCCACTGCGCCCGGGTCCACGTGCCCCGAGCCCGCTGCCAGCGGCGCGCCCATGCTGCGCGGCACCTACGTCATCACGCGCATCTCCGGGGCCGACGGCCGCATGCTGACCGCCGACGAGATGCACCGCAACCTCGGGGTCGAGGGCTCGCGCCTGGCCCTCACGTTCGAAGCCGGCAACGTGGGCGTGGAGCTCATCCTCATCGCCGAGGTGGACGCCCAAGTCTCCGCGACGGCGTCGCATCGTTTCTTCGTGGCGTCCACCTGCTCGGCGAGCATGGCGGCCGTGTGGAGCAGCTCGGGCTTCGTGCTGCCGAGCGACCTGCGCGCCGTCGGTACGGCCTCCGCCATCCTCGTCGACCGTTCCGTCGAGGACGACGGAAGTCGGACCACGCAGACGGAGTCGGAGCGCGAGCGCTGCTCCGCCAGCCTGGACGCGGACACCTTCACCATTGCGGAGCAAGGGGCACCGGACGAGGATGGACGCCCGAGCACGGTGGTGCTGCGCTACGGCGAGAACCAGGGCTCCATGATGGAGCTCGAGGCCACTCTCTCGCTGGAGGAGCTCGACCTCGTGGACTTCGCCGTCGAGACGGCCGCGGACGAAGACGCCGCGTCAGCGGCACCGAACTGAGACTCCTGCTGTCGGCGATGCGCGCCATGGGGCGGGGCGCCACCTATGCGTACGGATGGCGGCCGGGCGGCGTTCGGTCAGCGGCGTGATATCGTCCGCTCGCTGGAGCCGGAGTTCCCGCGCCAGAGACGTCTCGTTGACTTGCAGGCCGACCCCCCCCTCCGTAAAGCACTGAGCCATGATGTCTGACGAACTCGACCACAAAGGGCTCCTGGAGCTCGATCCCCTCGGGGGCGAGATTCGTTTCGCTGGCCAGCGCGCCGTCCTGCTCGACGCGGTCGCCATGGGCGTCCTCCGGAAGTACATGGTCGATCACCTCGGCCTGCCCGCGGCGCGCAGCCTCCTGACTCAGTTCGGGTTTTCCCATGGCTGGCGCATGGCGGAGGCCATCGAGAAGGACTTCCGATGGGAGACCCCGCTCGAGTGGCAGCAGGCCGGGCTCCGGGTCGCCGCGCTCCAAGGCCTGTTCGAGCTCGACGTGGGCGACCCCCTCTCGCGCTCTGGCGCGATGTTGCGCGGCTCGTACGAGGCCGAGCAGCACCTGCTCCACTTCGGCCCGGGCGAGACCCCGGCGTGCTGGAGCATCGCCGGTCTGATCAGCGGCTACCTCAGCCGCACGCTGGGCGCCGACATCTTGGTGCTCGAAGACCGTTGCGTAGCCATGGGCCATGGGAGCTGTCACCTCGTCGGACGCTCGCGGGAGGAGTGGGGCGCAGACCGCGCCGATGAGCTCCAGTACTTCTCGGCAGAGCACCTCGTCTCGTCGCTCGACGTCACGCTGGGACGGGCGGTGACCACGCTCAAGACGGCCGAGCCGAAGCTGAAGCTTCGTCGCCGAGGGGTCGCCGAGCCAGACACGGTCGTGGCGCCGCTCTACGTCACCGCGAACAGCCCAGCGATGCGTGCGGTCGTCGACCTCGCGTGCCGTGTCGCCAAGGTCGACTCGACCATTCTCATCACGGGCGAGAGCGGCGTGGGCAAGGAGCGCGTCGCGCAGCTGGTGCACGAAGAGTCGACACGCGCCGATGGGCCTTTTGTGGCGATCAACTGCGGCGCAGTGACCGAGAGCTTGCTCGAGAGCGAGCTCTTCGGACACGTGCGCGGCGCGTTCACCGGCGCGACCCAAGACCGGGTGGGGCTCTTCGACGCCGCGAACAAGGGCACGATCCTGCTCGACGAGATCGGCGAGATCTCTCCGGGCATGCAGGTGAAGCTCCTCCGCGTGCTCCAGGAGCGCGAGATCCGAAGAGTGGGCGAGAACAAGACCCGGCCGATCGACGTGCGGGTGATCGCCGCGACGAACCGAGACCTCGCGGCCGGTGTCGCGGCGGGCACGTTCCGGCAAGACCTCTACTACCGCATCAAGGTCGTGGAGCTGCACGTCCCTCCGCTCCGCGAGCGCCGAGAGGACATCCTCCCGCTCGCGCGGCTCCTCCTCAGCGAGGCGGCGCTCCGGATGAAGCGGAACATGGCGCAGCTCTCCCCCGCAGCGGCGGAGCAGCTGCTCGGATACGAGTGGCCCGGGAATGTGCGCGAGCTCGCGAACGTCATGGAGCGCGCGGTGGCGCTCGCTCGGGGTGTTCGGGTCGAGGACGAGGATCTGCCGGACGAGATCACCCAGGCCACGCCGCCTGCCAAACCGGTGAAGGGCGGGGTCCGACCCCTCGACATGGTCGAGCAGGAGTACATCCTGGCCGCGCTCGCGGCGAACGACGGGAACCAAACGGCCACGGCGGCGCAGCTGGAGATCGGCTCGGCCACGCTCTATCGCAAGCTGAAGCGCTATCGCGAGATCGAGGCGGAGAGCTGAACGGGCGCGGCGGCGCGATGGTAGCTCAACCCAGCGGGTGACGCGCATTTCCAATCGACGCCGTACGGACCGAGAGCGTGTCGCGCTTGCCGCCGAGCGTTTGCGGCTGGTTCCGGCGGAGGTTCTGCCGCAAGCTATCGAGTATGAGTGCGAGGCGGGCTCGGTGCGTGTTCACGGCTGCAATGGCGCTCGCCACGAGTTCAGCGTGCGGCGGGCCCGTCCCATCAGAAAGTGCCTCGGTCACTGCAGCCACTGAGACACCCGTGCAGCAGGGCCCTGGTCCACTGGGCGTCGTCGTGCAGCGGCTCGGAGTCCTAAGCGGGGAGCGCAGCGCGGCGAGGGCGTCCGGCCATGGCCATGACACGGAGCGGCTCCTGTTCGGGCCGATTCGTGTCCTACGCGCGAATGGACGCGTGGAGGTAACCGAGTACCCCGCCTGGTCGCCGATCGTCGAGGCGCTGCGCTGCGGGGCGCACTTCGTCTACCAACTCGACGACTCCAGCCTTGCCGTCAGCGATTCGTTCACCGGGCCGCTGAGGCTGTTGCTGCCCGCGCAGGGGTCGGTGACGGGGCTCGCGGGCACCACCGATCAGCACGCGATTCTGCATGACGTCTCGGAGCAGCGTATCCGAGCGGTCCGGTGCACAGATGGCGAAGTCACGGAGGTCCCAGCGCCACACGACGCCCCCATCAGCGACGTCGTATGGGCCACAGGTCACGGGATCCTCGTCCGGGCTGTCGGAGGTCGGCTGTTTCGAGTGGGCGCAGCCTCGCCCGTCGCACTCGCGCCGTTCTCTACTCCGAACGGTCTCGCCACCGACCTCCGCGGCTACCAGGGGTCAGCCACGCTGCGCCACTACGACGAGCGAGAGGTCTCGGTGGGCCAGCGGCCCACCGAGACCGACACGACGCTGCCGAGCCTCGCTTCGTTGCTCTGGAATGAGCGCCCATCCTGGCTCCTGTCGGGCAGGCGCGGGGCACTTCAGGCCCATGTCCCGCTGGGCAACGATGCGATCCTGGATGTCCACCTTGGTCACGTTGTGCATCACGGTGGTCGGACAGATGAGCTGATCCGCCCTGAAGACTGCGACTACGGAAGTGATGGCGCGCGCTATGACGGTGGTGCGGCTGTCATCTGTCGCCATGGAGCCTACTTCGTGGACCCAGCGGCTCGAGTCAGCGTACTCGAGGCTGGGAGGGAGACGCGCTTCGACCCGATTGGGCCCTGGCGCCTGGACGAACTTGGTGGCGGCGCGCGGCTGACCCATCGCGTCACGAACGAGCAACGAGCGCTCGTGCTTGCCTCGGGATACCAGCTCTTCGCAGTACGGGGGAGCCACGTCCTCGCGTCCAGCAGCCATCCCGACTACGAGGCCGTGTGGCACTGGATCGACGAACGCAGCGACGTCTCACCGCTGCGTAGTGGCGACGACGCGCTCGACCTCCACGGCGTGAGCGACGACGGAGTGGCGTACGGACAGCTCATGCGCGCAGGCGAGTGGCTCCAGGAGCACACGACGAGCCAGCCGCGCTTCGCGTACTCGACGCGCCCAGGCGAACTGGTTGGCGTGTCGCTTCCGCGAGGAGCCAATCGATTTGGTGTCATCAACGCGCAGCTCGCGATCGCTGTCGAGGTGGGCGACACGCTGCGGGTCTGGGCGTCCTCGGACTTCGGGGGCGTCTGGGCGCCGGTCGCCGTTCCGGCCGGCGCGCCGCGCGTTCGCTCGGTGCTGGACTGCTACGGCGATGGCTGCCGGATCGGGGCGCTCTTCGTGGGCCGGCTGCCGCGCTGGGAGACGCCTGCGACCAGCATTCCCCTCGTGCCGAGCTACCCGCGGTACCCCGCGCAAGAGGAGCTGGCGGCTTGGTCGTGCGTTGGCGATTTGGCTCAGGACGATTGGCGGCTGGTGGTGGCGCACGCGGACCAAGAGACCATGAGGAGCGTGGGCAACTACCTGCGCGTCAGCCCCAACACTCGAATGAACGTGTCGTTGCGGGACGATCGTCTGAGTCTAGCGTTCACGGCGCAGGAACTCGCGGGGACCGTGTCGTGGTCGACTGGATCCGGGTTCTCCCTCCAACAAGAGACTCGCGAGTATCTCGAACCGATCGCGGTCACCGCCGACACGGCCGTCATCAAGTGGTGCGTTCGCGCCACAGACTACGAACCCTTCTCGTGCACCTTGTGGACGGCGCGGCCCGGCGCCAGGCCCGCACAGCTCGAGTGGCCACCGCACCTGATGCCGCTCACGGCAGCGCTGCGCGGTCCTGACGTGCACGTCCTCGGTCTGAACCGCGCGCCACAGCTGGTGGAGCACCACGTCTTCACGCGTGGCCAGCACACGCTCCGGCGGGTCTTTGGCCACCGGGAGGCGACAGGCTTGGCACTTGTCGATGGGGGCATCCGTGTTCAGGCCGCGTCTCCCCACCACGGGCGCAGCATTTTCGTCGAGGGGGCGGACGACCTCTTCACGCGGATCGAGCTACCCGCGACCGTCGTGGCGTGCGAGCGGGGTGCGAACGGCCCTGTTCACTACATCGCCTGGCCTCGTAGCGAGTTCAGTCACGTATGGCTCCGCGCCACCCCTGCTGGGGTCTGCCTGGAGGCGGCCCGGACGAACGGCGTCGTTGTCCGTGGCGACGGTGCCGGTGGTCTCGCGGGGACGGCCATGATCGACTCAGCTCCCGTCGCTTGCCGACTTCTCGCGGCTGGTCGCGACGACCCCTGAGGAGCGAGACTCGTGCAGAGCCTCGCTGACCGGTCGTCACGCGATGCCGAACATCTCCCGCACCTTCTCGTCGGCCCTCGGCCGCAGGTAGGTCCGGGACAGCCAGACGAGCCCCGTGTTCAGGAGCCCCATCGACACCGCTAGTCCGGCCGCGGCCATGGTTGGTTCGTAGTTGATGAGCCCGTAGATGGCCGCAACGGCAATCCAGAACATCTCAAGCAGCATGCCGACCACCGCCATGGCCATCGTTCCCCCACGCAAGACGGGGTTGCCGAACACCCGCTTGCACGGGACGTCCAGCGCCTGGGCGAAAGCCTGCGCGATGCTCCCCGCGACGGCCGGCTGCTTCGGCTCCGCGACTACGAAGACCATGTCTCGACACACGACATACACGGGATAGATGGCTGTGCTGCCGTACTCCGTAGTGGAGATGATCTCGCCGGTGTACACCGCCCGCACATGGTCCACCGGGACGACGTGGCCGTCGAACGCGACGGCGGCGATGCGTGAGGTCTCGCGGTAGCCATGCGACGCGCGCTTGCGGTAGTACCGTGCCACGCGGTCACGCACACGGCGCAGCTTGCCACCGTGGACGGCCTGGACGAGGCGGATGTAGCCCGTCGCCCACGCCACCGTGAGTGCGGCGAGCGCAGCGAAATGCAGGGACTCCCATCCGCGTGCTTCGTATGCCGCGCCCGCCAGACACACCAGGCCAAGCGTCGCTGCGTAGAAGAGGTTGAAGCGTAGAGGGCTCCAGGCAGGTCGTACGAGCTGGAAGACGACCTCGTCACCTGTCTGCTCGATTCGGTAGGGGCCCACGCTGCGATGACTCACAGCGTGCATCTCTTGATTCCCTCGCTCCATGCGGCGAGCCTACCACCGCCGGAGCGCTCGCGCGGCTGGTGGTGGACATTCACGCTCGGTTGGCGTACCTGGGCGCGGAGGGAGCGGGCAAGCGCCCGCCAAGGAGCTGCTATGACCGCTACGATCAAGCCCGCGTCCTCCGTTGTCCGAGAGACCGTTTGTGCAACCACGCTGCTCATGGCGCTCGTCGCGGGATGTGGCCCTGGGAGCGCAGCCACAACGCCCGCGGGCCGCGGGGAGGGCACAGCTGGCGGAGAGGGCATGGCTCCGAGCGCGCATGCCACGCAGACCAACGCCGAACCCGCTGAGACACCGCCCGACGCAGGTGCGACAGCCGTAAGCGATGGCCTAGCGCCCAGCCTGGACGACGAGACCCCTGCTGGCCCACCCCCTTCCACCGGGCCGCTAGACAACCTCGCAGCGCGCCTGGCGTATTCCAACACGATCCAGCTGC
The DNA here is from genome assembly GCA_016706685.1 of Sandaracinaceae bacterium. Taxonomy (NCBI): domain Bacteria; kingdom Pseudomonadati; phylum Myxococcota; order Polyangiales; family Sandaracinaceae; species Sandaracinaceae bacterium. The sequence continues at coordinate 164,245 of JADJJE010000018.1, forward strand.
GCCGCGTCCAACGCTCCGTGCTGAAGGCTCTAGGCGACCGAACCATGGTTGAGATGGTCGCGTTCAGTGGCGCCGGGGAGACCGTCGTGTGTCTCCGCATCGACGTGGAACAAGCGTCCTGCTGGCGGGCACCGCTGGCCGCCGCCTGGATGGGCAACCCCAGCGTGACGCACAGTGGCGGCACCATCGACATCACCTTCGTGGGCTTTCGCTCACTGCGGTTCGAGTTTAGCGACTGCTGCATCAGGACCATGCTGAGTCACACGGACACGGTCGTGCGCTTCGACGAGTTCGTTCCCACAGCGGCTCCGGCAACGCTCGATGACTTCAGCTCGCTGACCGTGCTCGGCGCGGGTCGTCGTCTGCTCCTCTCTCATGATGGCCGCGTCGTGTTTTGCTCCCGCCGCGCGGGCGTGTTCACCTGCGCCGCACCGGTCGCGCTGGTCGCGCTCGCGGACTCCGCCCACTACTTGGTGGAGTTCACCCACGAAATGGGCGACCTGTTTGCCGTGGGGGTCGCGTGGGAGCTCCCCTTGGAAGGCGGCGAGACGATCGAGTTCCTGCGCTTGGGGCCCAACGGGTTTCAAGAGCTTGCGGTAGTGCTGGTTGCTTTCGAGCGGTACTCCGAGCGCACGGCCGACCGCCCAGACGTGGAGGTCCTGTCGGTGCAGGCGTTCGGCGTCGAGGCGCGCCGCCTGAGCTGCATCCACGTGCCGACGCCAGTCATCGAGCGCCGACTCGAACCCCGTGACGGGCGCGCTCGCACACTGAGCCCACCGCGCTTGGCACGCGCACCCAACACCGTCCCTCTCGCGGGCGTCGACCCATTAGCGGTCAATCTGCGAGGCGCGTGGGAGCTGGTCCCAACGGGAGGTCTCAGGCGTATCGCCCGTTGCGAGTACGATGAGGAGGAGATGGCGGACCTCGAGGACGACGAGTTCGACGAGTAGCCGTCGCTCAGCGTCGTCTCGGGTGCGTGCGGTGGCGGTCGCTCCGGTCACGCCTCTGGACTAGGCGGGTCACCGTGACATGGTCGGTTCCACGTCCGACGCATCGGTGCTGCTGCACCCATGCACCCCAAACATCCCCAGAACCAAGAGCACAATTCGGGGCCGAACCTGCCGCCTGCGCGCGCACTTGTCGATGGGTGCGCGGAGACGAAGTGGCCGTCCAATCATGAAGCACTACATGTAGACCGCTGCCGGCACCAACCACGGACCGTTGTCCGCCAACAGAAAGGGCAGGACTTGACCCTCCTCCAAGTGGCCCTTGGGCAGCCTCCGCGAGTCCACCATCGTGACGGACCAACGCAGGCGCGTACCGGTGTAGAGGGAGTCCGGTAGCGGCTCGTTGATGAAGTGCGAGCGCTCATCGTGCATCTTCTGGACGAGCGGCAGCAGCGTTGGGTCGGTCGTCCCCTGCGCGCGGAGCTGCTTGAGCCTCGCGCTTGCCTCCAACACGAGCGCGGCGTTGGCCACCTGCGGGTCGGTTGGATCGATGTACACCACGATGGTGGGCAGCACGTCTCCGGGTCCAGGTTCGTAGAGACGACGGTTGGCCTGCACGATGGCTCCGAGCGTGAGAGGCATCTCCGAGTAGCGTTTTCGTGCCCGGGCCAGTGCGCTTGGCTTGGCGACCAACTGGGCCAGCTTGCCGAGCACCATCAGCCCGAGCCCGATAGCGATGAATGACCATGGGGTGACCCCGAACAAGGCGAGCCCCCCACACACCATAGTGACGAAGCCACCGGCCATGATGGCGAGACACCCGCCCTCGTAGAGCTTCCCTTCTGGCTTGATGGCGGTGTTCAGTTCGGGCGGCAGTGCGCGCGGCACCTGCGCAAGAGTCGCTAGCTTGTCCGGGTTCATTCGCTCTCCCTCACCTTTCATCGCGCTTCGTCCAAGAGCCGCGATCGTTTGCGCCTGGTTTGTGGCCGAGGTCCAGCCCCACGCTAACGCAATCAAGCGCGACGCGGGCTACTCGCCTGGCACGGGGAGCGCTGTGGTCGGCGATGAACGCTCGAGCCGATGAACGATCGGTGGGTTACGCAGGCGCCGCGCCACCATGGCTGCGCTCCCGACCACGACCAAGAGTGTCAGGCCGATGATGCCAAGAGGGCCGAGCGTGTTCGCAATCATACCGACGAACGCCGCCCTCGCGGCACCACGACCGCCACCTCCCGTGACCACGGCACCGAGCTGGGACCAGAGAACGGCGCCCAGGAACAGGGCTGTCGCCGCCGCAATCATGGGCTCCTTCACGCTCTCGAAACTGGTCTGCTGCCGTGTAGTCGTCCGCATGGAGGAGAGCCGGGCCACCGTGTCGGTCAGCTGCACGCAGTCACTCGCCGAACTCGCCTCGAACTTGCCGCCGTAGGACCCGTGCCCCGCGACCTCATAGCGCCAGCTCAACTGCCGCGGAGGCGAGTAGTCGAGCCAGACAAGGCTCTCCCAGGGGATGCGGCCCGCGATCTCCGGGATGCTCGTTGGGTCGTCACCTCGCTCGAGTCGCTGGTGGATGGTCACCACCACGTCGCTCGTGTGGTTTACGGCGCTCAGCCCAGCTTCGTTCACGTGGACCAGCTGCGACTTGTTGCCATCCAGACTCACCCAACACCCCTCCGTACTGCGCATCGCCAGACCTCCTAGTGGGCGCGATGCTAGCCAGCTGCGCCCAAGGGGTCAACACCGCAGAGGGCCATGGCGTCGCCTTTCGAGTGCAACGCCACGGGCAACGCTGCGTCATGGCCGACTCCGTTTCATGGTCGAGCATCCAGAGCGCGGTGGGAGTGCAAACTAGCGCGCCAGGTTGAGGTTCACGTACTCCGACTCGTTCGTGACCTCGCGGACCACGTAGGGGGCCAGCCACTCTGGAAAGGCCGGCTCCTGATGCGGGTCGTCGAGCTCCACCTCGGCGAGGAACAGCTCGCGGTCGTCGAAGGCATCGATCTCCCAGACCAGGTCGCCCTCGGACACCGCGTAGCGGCGCTTGATGACGCGGCAGCCTTCGGTGAGCTTCCAGAGCGCGTTGAACACGGGCGCGGTGGTGGCCTCTTCGAGCTCGATGCGCTGGACGCCTCGCCCCAGCTTGATGGTGCGCAGGTAGGTGGTCTTCCCGCCGCTGGTCACGGAGCGCACGCGCTCGCGCAGGCGCTCGCCGGGCAGGTAGCCCTGGCGCAGGTGCTGCTCGGTGCCGCGCGAGGTGACCACGCCGGGCAGCCCGCTCAGCAGGTACTTGCGCTCGATCTCCACGTCGGTGGGCGTGCTCTCGAGCGAGCTCACCAAGCGCTCCACGCGCGACAGCAGGTCGAGGTGGCGCGCGCCCAGCGATTCGCGGTCGGGCGCGGGGGCCAGCTGGGCAATCTGCGAGGCGTCGATCAGCGCGCTCAGGCCGGCGGCGCCCAGCACCGTCTCGATGGCGGCGGCGCTGACCTTGGGCTGCAGCGAGCGCGTGAGCTGGTGGCACACGCGCAGGGCCTTGCCGGCGTCTTCGTTCACAGCGTCCGACAGCTCGGTGGTGGTGCACAACCCCAGCAAGAGCCCCAGGCGCCGGGTGCGCTTGGCGGCGCGATGGGCATCGAACGCGCTCGCATCGGCAGGTCCGTCCAGCGCCTCTGAAGCGTCTGCCATGCAGCGCCGGAGGTGACCGGAGAGCACGCGGTCGAAGCGCTCGGGCTTTGGTGCGTCGAAGCGCGTGCTGACGCCGCTGTAGGTGCGCAGCACTGCGACGGCGGCCTTCTGGGCGTGCAGCTCTGCCTGGGCCACGTCTCTTCGACCCCGCGCGTGCTCGAGCCTCAGGTAGCCCGCCACGATGGGCGCCGTCTCGGGCCCGAGGCGTGCCTCCACCCAGCCGGCGAGCTCTTCGGCGGCGGCCACGGCGGCGAGGCGCTTCTGGGCTCGAGCCAGCCGTGTGCGAGCCCGGCGGTGTGCCCGGGCGGCGCGCTTGGCGCCGCGTCGGTCGGCGTGCCCCGCCGTGTCCCCCGCGCTTGCGACCAGCGAGCCGTGGAAGATGGCGAGCGCGTCGCGCAGCGCTACGCAGGCCTCCGTGAGGGACGTGGCAGCCACCGCAGAGGCGTCGCCGATCGGCTCGCCGTGCGCGTGCGCTTCGTGCGCGTCGCCCTCTGCGTCGCCCTGCTCGGCGTCGCTCTCATCGTCGTCGTGGTCGTCGTCTTGGGGATCGTCCAGCTGCCCCGTCTGCGCGAGCACCGCCTGAGCGAGCATACGCACAATCATTCGAGCAGCTTCGTGGTGGGACCGGTCGCGCAGATCAATGGGTAGCACGCGCCCAGCGTAGCAGTCTCTCGGCGCATGCTCGACGTTGCCGTCATGCGGGGCGCGCGCGACACTGCGCGCGATGCCTCTCCCCGACACCGCGCAGGGCGTGCTGCCCTTCACCGCCCGTGAGGATCCGCGCGCGGAGCAGCTGCGCACAGCGCCCCTCCGCACGCGCTGGTGGTACGCGCTCAAGCCGGCCAGCTGGCCCAAGCTGTTGGTGCCGGCCGTGCTGGGGCAGGGCGCCGGGGCGCTGCACGCGGGGCGCGTGAGCGTGCTGGGGCTGGGCGTGGGCGCGGCGTTCAGCGTGCTCTTGCTGGTGTTCATCGTGCTGCTCAACGACTGGAGCGACGCCGAGGTGGACCGCGTGAAGCGCGCCATGTATCCACGCGAATGCAGCCCCAAGACGCTGCCCGACGGGCTGCTGTCGCCCCGCGCGCTGCTCACGGCGGGGCTCGGGGCGCTCGCGCTGGGGCTCGTGGCGGCGTTCGCGGGTGCGCGTGCCAGCGGGACGCCGTTGCTGGGCTGGTCGGCGCTCGCCTGCGCGGGCATCTTCGCGGCGTACTCGCTGCCGCCCCTGCGCCTGAATTACCGCGGCGGGGGCGAGCTGCTGGAGGCCCTGGGCGTGGGCCTCGCGCTGCCCGCGTGGAACGCGCTTTCGCAGGGTGGCGTGGCGCTGCCCGCGGTGCTGGTGGACATGCTGCCCGCGTTCGTTGTGCTCTCGCTCGGGAGCGCCCTCGCCAGCGGCTTGAGCGACGAGAACAGCGACCGCGCCGGCGGGAAGCGCACGTTCACCACGCTGTTCGGCAACGCCCGCGTGCGGCGCGCCGTCGAGGCCTGTGTGCTGGTGGCTGCGGTGCTGTTCGTGGGGGTGCCTGGCGTGCTCTACGCAGGCCTCTGGCCCGCGCTGCCCCGCGGGGTGGACGCGCTCGTGGGCGGCGCGGTGGGCAGCGTGGCGGCGCTGGTGGCCTGGGTCCGCATGCGCGCCGTCACTCCGCCTCCGGCCACCGACGCGTTCGCGTCTCAGGCGCTCTTCAAGCAGCGCCTCCACGGTGCGATATGGTATGGCTCCGTGGCTGTGTGGCTCACTCGCGCGCTGATGATGGAAAGAGCATGAACTCGGGAAGCCTCTCGCGTGAACGCGACCCCCTCGAGCGCATCCTGGAAGCGCTGGAAGCGCTGGACGCCCGCGTGGACGCGGTGCCCGGCGCGGGCCTGAGCCTCGACCCGCGCGAGCCCGGCCGGCGGGCCACGCGCATGCAGGCGCTCCTGCTGTCCGCCGGCGACGCGCCGCCCGACGAGCGCATGGTCCTCGGTGAGGCGCTCGCGCAGGTGGCCGAGTCCGTGCTCCAGGCGTTCCCGCTCAACCTGTTCTGGGACATGGACGGCGTCTTCGCCGAGCTGCGCCGCGTGAGCTGCGTGTCCCTCGCCGACGCGGGCCGGCTGGCCACGGGCCTCGCCGACTTGATGACGCTGTTCGGGCGCGAGTCGCCCATCCGCTTCCAGTACGTGCACGACTTCGTCTACGGCTTCGACTGGGCCGAGTGGGTGCGCCGCGAGCCGGCGGGCCGCGCCGCCGTGGGCCCTTTCAGCGCGCGCTACGTGGCCCGCACGCGGCAGCGCGGCCTCGAGCTGCTGGCCCTCATCGAGGCCGACGACACCAAGTACCCGAAGGTCCCGGCGGGCGAGTTCCGCAACCCCTTCACGTTCACGCGCACGCCCGAGGAAGAGCGCACACTCTTCGAGTCCCTGGCCGCGGCGGACGCCATCCCCAACCCGGCCTGGTGTCAGCACACGGCCCCGCGCTGGGAGCGCGACTTCGATGCGGAGCGCGAGGTGGTGGCGGCGCGCCTGGGGCTGCTGCGGTAGGCGCTGCTGCGCGGGGTGCGCAGGCGCCACGCTCGCTATCCGCCCACGAGCCCCCACGCGAATGCCAGCAGCCACAGCGTCATGCTCACGCCCTGAATCAGCGCATACGCGAGCGGCGCACGAAGCCCCAGGTGCAGCAGCCAGGGCAGGGCGGCGCACGCCATGAGGCCCTGAGCCAGCGGAGACAGCTGCGCGCGCGCGAGCCAGCTGGCCAGCACCATGGCGCACAGCTGGAAGAACACACCGGCTATCCGCGCGCGCGTGTCGCCCACCACCACGGGGAGCGTGCGCTTGCCCACGGCGCGGTCGGCGGCGAGGTCCGGGACGGCGGTGCTGATGTTGCCGGCCACGCCGAAGAGCACCATGGGGAGCAGGATGGCGAGCGGCGCGCGCGGGTCACCCGTGACCAGGTAGAAGCCCACCCACGGCAGCACCAGGCCGATGCCCGCGCCCTGCAGCCACTCGCCGCCGCCGCGGTGCGAGAGGCGCACGGGCGCGTAGCTGTAGAGCTGCATGAGCACGATGGCGCTCAGGCTGGCGGCGATCATCCACGGGCGGCGCGTGACGAGCACGAGCGCGAGGACCAGCAGCCCCACGAGGTGAGCCAGGGCCGCGCGCCGCACGTGGGCCGGGCTGAGCGACCCGTCCACCAGCACACCGGAGCCGCCCGACACCCACGTGCGCGCGGCGGAGTCCGTGTGGCGGTCGGCGTAGTCGTTGGCGAACACGATGAAGAGCTGGTCCAGCACCGAGAACGCCGCGCAAGCCCACAGCATCCAGGCTTCGAGCGCGGCGCCGGTGCCCACCGCCGCCGCGACCCCCAGCGCGATGGGCAGCGCGATGTTGGCCTGCGCGTGGGGCCGCGCGGCGCGCAGCCACGCCTTGGCGCGGCTGCTGCGCGAGACGGATGCGGGTGGGCTGGACATGATGGGCACCCACGGCTTGAGCCGTGGGCAGCAGACTAGGCCTCGGCGACCTGAAAGTCCCCCCTTCGGGCGGACTAAATGATGGTGAAGCTTCCGGCCGTTCTACCAAGGGTACTCGGACACATTCAGCCCGCCCTTCGGGCAGACTGGGTGATCGACCATGGGGTGCGTTCGAGCAGGGGTGGCCGGACGCCGTGTCTGAGTACCCTTGGTAGGGCATACCCTGCTGTCAGCCATCTAGTCCCCGCTAGGGGACTTTATGCCGTGCGCCCAGCATGGGCGCTGACCAGGAGGTGAAAGTCCTCCCCTTAGTAGTCCATAACGAAGGAAGTGAAGCGCAAGGGCGGAAGGGCGACCGACCGTCTGGAGGAAGCGTGGAACGGGGGGGAAAAAAAAGGGCATCTGCGAGCCGGGAAAAAAAACGGGAAGGGGGGGCCGGGGGCAGCCGGGCTACCGCGAAGCCGCGATGGACAATGGGCTGCGGCGTAGATCCGGCGGTTGTGCAGAGAAGGTCAGCGTTCTTACCTGGGGAGATCTCGCCTCATGCCCGAAAGGGCGACGCGTTCACGACGCGGAGCGAGAAGTCAGCCGAGGTCGTAGTAGGCCGCGTCGCGAGACGCTGCCGAAGGGCCGAACGATGGGAAGGGCAGGACGCCCGGGAGTCTCGACGTAGCCATGGTCCAGAAGTCCAAGCAGTTGGAGCTTCCGTTCGAGGGTAGGGGTGAAGCCCCGAGAGCAGAGCGAAGCGGGCAAGCCACGTCGGCGACGACCGGAACCGAAGGCCCAGGAATGGACGCGATCATGGAGCGTGTGCTCGATCACACGAACTTGCAGCGCGTTGAAGAGAGTGAGAGGAACAAGGGGAGTCCCGGCATCGACGGGATGACGGTGGACAAGCTACCAGAGTGGCTGAAGGACCATTGGCCGCGTGTCCGCGAGGAACTCCTCGCGGGCACGTACCAACCCCATGCGGTGCGCCGCGTGATGATCCCAAAGCCCGGGGGCGGCGAGCGCATGCTCGGCATTCCCACGGTACTCGACCGCCTGATTCAGCAGGCCCTGTTGCAGGTCCTGCAGCCGCCGTTCGACGCGACCTTCTCGGAGCACAGCCACGGATTCCGCCCAGACGAGGAGCACACGGCGCCATGCGCGAGGTGTGCGCCATCGTCGAGGGCGGGAAACGCTGGGTGGTGGACGTGGATCTGGAGAAGTTCTTCGACCGCGTGAACCACGACGTGCTCATGGGGAAGCTCGCGAAACGGATCGCGGACCGACGCGTGCTGAGGCTCATCCGCCGCTACCTGAACGCTGGCGTGATGGCGAACGGGGTCGTGGTGGAGCGGCGCGAGGGCACACCACAAGGTGGCCCGTTGTCGCCCTTACTTGCGAACGTGCTCCTCGACGAAGTCGACAAGGAGTTGGAGCAGCGCGGCCACGCGTTCGTCCGCTATGCGGATGACCTGCGCGTGTTCGTGCGGACGGAGGTAGCCGGCGAGCGCGTCATGCGCTCACTGGTGACCTCTTCGGCCGGCTCCATCTCCGCGTCAACGAAGCGAAGAGCGCGGTGGCTCCGGCGCCGCGCGACCATTCCTTTACGCTGTCGTCCGTCCGAGGCCAAACGGAGCCACGGGTGGCGCCGAAGGCCCTTCACACCATGAAGGACCGAGTGCGCCAGCTCACGCGTCGAACGCGTGGGCGCAGCCTCGCCGAAGTCGTCCAGTCTCTCGCCGCCTATCTGAACGGCTGGCTCGGTTACTTCCCGGGTCGCCAGGACGAAGAAGCGGTTTCAGGAGCTGGACGGGTGGATCCGCCACCGACTGCGGGCCTACCAGCTCAAACAATGGAAACGCGGCCCAACCGTGTTCCGAGAGCTGCGGGCCCGGGGCTGAGCGCCACGCTGCCGCAGAGGTGGCGGGCAACGCAAAGCGGTGGTGGCGGAACTCGGCTATGGCGATCAACGCCGCAATCCCCATCGCCTTCTTCGACGGGCTGGGCCTCCCGCGCCTCGCCCCCTGACCTCAACTCATCGAACCGCCTGGTGCGGACCCGCATGCCAGGTGGTGTGGCAGGGGAGCCCGAGTCGACTACTCGGGCCCCCTATGCCGATCATCCAAGCCAGGTTTGGCAGCAAGCCGATTCGGCCCCCTAGCAAGATGTGATGAATCCTCAGGCTTCAGCGGTGGGTGCCCATTTGCCCGACCGCCCCCTCAGAGAATCCCGATCCCCCGCGGGCAGTGCGGGCCGCCCCAGTGCTCCACGATCTTGCCGTCTTTGAACCGCAGGATGGCCGTGCCGTTGATGGTCACCTTCTTGCCCGACGGTGGCACGCCGAAGAACGGCGCGCCGGTGTGCGTGCCGGTCAGCGTCCAGTTGGAGACCACGATGTCGTCACGCTCCACCAGCACGTCCACGGTCCACACGCCGTCCGGGAAGGCGGCCTTGCTGTCGCGGTAGTAGCGCGCCTCCACGTGGCGAATGTCCGTGTCGAGCGACTCGGGGTGCGCGCGCTCGGTCACGTGGCTGAAGAAGCCCTCGCCGAAGTGGTCGAAGACCGCGTCGTAGTCGCCGGCGGTCATGCGCGCGCTGTAGGCGCCGAGGATGCGCGAGTTGGGTCCCGCGAGGATGGTGGGCTCGTTCATGCGCAGAATCCTGGCCCACTCGAGTACATCGGAGAAGTGCATGTTCGCCATGTTGCCCATCGATGTGGTGCATGATGAGGGCATGCGGCTCGAAGGCGTGGATCTGAACCTGCTGGTCATGCTGGACGCGCTCCTGAACGAGCCCACCGTCACGCGCGCGGCGCGGCGCATGGGGCTCTCGCAGTCGGCCACCAGCCACGGCCTCGCGCGGCTGCGCCAGCTGCTGCAGGACCCGCTGCTGGTGCGCACGCCGAAGGGCATGGTGCCCACGGAGCGCGCCCGCGCGCTCGGGCCCGAGGTGCGCGCCATCTTGGAGCGCACCGAGCGCGCGCTGCGGCCGCTTCCTGCGTTCGACCCGCGCACCCACGCCGCCACGTTTCGGCTGGGCCTCGACGACGCCACGCAGGCGGGCATGCTCCCGCACCTCGCCGCGGTGGTGGCGGCGAAGGCTCCGGACATCCGACTGGTGGCGGTGGCCACACCTCCCGCAGAGCTCGGCGAGGCGCTCGCCAGCGGTCGGCTGGACGCGGCCGTGAGCCTCGCGCCCGATGCCCACCGAGGCATTCACAGCGAGCCCCTCTTGACCTACCGCAGCGTGTGCCTCGTGCGCCGTGGTCATCCCCAGCTGGCCGAGCGGCTCACGCTCGCGGGCTACCTCGCCGCAGGCCACGTGGTCATTGCCACTCCCGGCTCCTCCGACGCCGACGTGGAGCGCGCGCTCGACAAGCGCCGCCGCGTGCGCCGCGTGGTCATCTCCACCTCGTCCCCGCTGGCCGTGCCCGGCATCGTCTCGCGCACCGACCTGGTGGCCACCGTGCCGGACCGCATCCTGCCGCTGCTGGACCGGCGCCTCCCGCTCATCGTCCACAAGCCCCCGCTCGCGCTGCCCAGCACCACAGTCTGCCTGCTGTGGCACGAGCGCACCGCGCACGACGCCCCCATGGACTTCCTGCGCGCCGAGATCCGCGCGCTCTTCACCTCCGCGTGAGGCTTCCCAAGCAGCCCCCCGCCGCCTAGACTCCCCACCCACATAGAAACGGACGGAAACCATGGCACTTCGCATCAACGACATCGCTCCCAACTTCACCGCCGAGTCGACCGCCGGGACGGTCACCCTCCACGAGTGGATTGGGGATGGCTACGCCATCTTGTTCTCGCACCCGAAGGACTTCACGCCCGTGTGCACCACCGAGTTCGGCGCCGTGGCGCGCTTGGTCCCCGAGTTTGCCAAGCGCAACACCAAGGTGATGGGCGTCTCGGTGGACAGCGTGGAAGACCACAAGAAGTGGAAGCGCGACATCGAGGCCTTCGCGGGCGCGCCGGCCGACTTCCCGATCATCGACGACACGTCGCTCGCGGTGGCGAAGGCGTACGACATGCTCCCGGCCGACGCCTACCTGCCGGACGGCCGCACGCCCGCGCACAGCGCCACGGTGCGCACGGTGTTCATCATCGGGCCCGACAAGAAGGTGCGCCTGACCATGACGTACCCCATGTCGGTGGGCCGCAACTTCGCGGAGATCATGCGCGCCTTGGACGCGGTGCGCGCCACTGATGGGGTGCCGCTCGCCACGCCGGCCGACTGGAAGCCGGGCGAGGACGTCATCGTGGGCCTGGCGCTCAACGACGACGCCGCGCGCGACAAGTTCGGCGAGCTGGACATCAAGCTGCCGTACCTGCGCTTCGCCAAGGCCCCGAAGGCCTGAGCCCGATGATCCTACACATCTCGGTGAAGCCTCGGGGGCTGTAGCCGTTCCACTCGAGATGCCTCAAGTGCCTTGATACAAGGCAAATGGGCACCCCGGGTTGAAACACTTCAGTCCGGGGTGCCCATTGAGCCTTGCAGCAAGCCGAATTCGCCCCCTCCGCGGATGTGTAGAATCATCAGGCCTGATCCCCTGCGGCCGTGGCGGTCATCCCTCGCGCGGTGTGCTCGAGGTGGCCGGCGGCGGGCAGCAGATGGCGGTCAGCGACTTGGCCTTCGTCAGGACGTCTTCCAGCGTTCGGATGAAGGCCACGCCGTCGAGGGCGTAGATGCGGTGCCGGCCGCGGCGCGTAACGGCCACGATGCCCGCTTGCTCGAGCACCTTCAGGTGGCGCGACACCACCGAGCGGTCCTGTGGCACGTGCGCGGCCAGGCTCGCGATGTCGAGCGGCCCTTCGAGCAGCAGCACCTTCATGAGCGCCAGGCGCGCTGGCTCCGTGAGGGCCCGCAGGAACTCCGAGTCGAGCACCTGTACCAGGCTTCCGGCTGCTGTCTCGCGCGCTGTCATGGGACCTGTTCGGGGAGAGGGGGACGCGCACCGAAGCACCGCGTGCCGGCCGCTGCGCCAACGTACATCACCAGCCCGTAGGCGGCGATGAGGAGCGTGGCCGTGCCTCCCGGCTGAGCGCCCTCGGCCACCAGCAGCGCCAGCGTGAGGTTGCGCACGCAGGCCAGCAACGCATCCGGCAGCCGCGGCGCGGGGGCGAGCAGGGCGCCCGCGGCCAACGAGATCAGCACCATGGCCAGCAACGCCAGCAGCGTGGTGGCGTTCAGCGTGGTGAGGAACGCGCCGCGGGTCACCAGCAGGAGCAGCACCACCATCACCAGCAGCGCCGAGCCGAACCGCCGCAGCACGGCGGCATGGCGCAGGGCTCGGGCTTCGTCGCGGTGCCGCAGGGCGAGCCCCAGCATCAGCGGCAGCAGCTGCAGCCCCACGGTCACCGCCAGCAGATGCCCGGCGGGGATGTGCGTGGCGGTCACCACGGGGAGCATCAGCGGCAGCACCAGCAGCGCCGACACGCACAGCGCCACATAGAGGACCCCCACACGCGTGGGCTCGCCACCCGCCAGCCGAGCGAGCAGCGGTGCGCTCGCGCCGCCGGGGGCCAGCGCCACCAGCCACAGCGCCAGCGCCACGTCGGCCGGCGGGCTGATCACACGCAGCAGCGCAAAGGTGCAGGCCGGCACGACCAGCAGGTTGGCCACCAGCGCGCGCAGCAGCGCGGCCCGCCATGGGGTGCCGGAGCGCAGGCGCCCGAGGTCCAGCTCGAGCCCCGCACCCGCCGTGGACACCAGCGCCAGCAGCACCAGCAGCAGCCCCACCACGGGGGTCACGCGAAGCACCCGCACAGGCGACGGTGCCGGACCGCCAGCCCCACGTGCAGCAACGCGATCACCACGGCACCCGGCACGAGCTGCAGCACGGCCACGCCCCAGAATCCCGGCAGCTCACCGAGCACGTTCGGCGCGCTGAGCGACCAGGCGGCCGCGGGCCTCGCGGCCAGCCCCACGGCGATGGCGGCGGTGCGCAGCGTGGTCAGCAGGATGTGCAGCACGTACTCGAAGGTGCCGAGCCCACCCAGCGCTGCGCGGCTCTCGTTCTCGCTGGTGGTGTCCAGCAGCTCGAGCGCTTGGTCCACCACGAGCAGGGCGATGCCCGCCCAGAGCAGGGCGCCCCCCGTGACGTGGGTGAAGAGCGAGAGGAGGATGGGCGCGAAGAGGACGGCTCGCCCGGTGTGCCAGACGTGCTCGGTCCATGAGGCGGCGTGGGCGTGCAGCCGGAGGCGGACCAGGTGGATGTAGACGCCATCGACGGCCGAGAGGGCAGCGAACACCAGCAGGAGAGCGGACGAGAGGATCAGGAGTGTGTCGGTCATTTCATGCATGTGTGCACCTGGATGCACGCTATTGTGTGCATCCAGGTGCACGTGTCAAGCGGGAGCCACCCGCTAGCGCGAATTCGCCTCGCACGTTGGCGCCTGTCACCGTTTGGTGGTAATTGTGGCGCTGTATCGTGAAGTCCGCAAAGGGGGTCTGTGTCCATGTCCCACATCAGCCTCGTTCATGAGGCCCGAGACCTGCGTCAGCGTCAGCTCCTACGGCGGCGGTTGCGCTGGAGTGTGCTGATGGAGGCAGCGGTCGCGCTGGCCGCGCTCCCCGCCCTCGCCATCCCTGGCATGCCGGGCGACCGTTGGGTGGCCATGGTGGGCGTGGTGATCTGCGTGGTGGGTGCCGCCATCAAGTGGCGCGTGGTGGACCCGGACGACGTGGGCTCCGTCACCATCGCGGTTGGAGCTCCATGGCCATGGCCACCGGCGCCATGCTGCTCGAGTCTTACTTCGGGCTCGGTTCGGCCGTGGCGGCGCTCATCGTGGTGGGCGTCTTGGCGCATGCCATGGACGACGCCTCGCGCTGGCCCGCGCGAGTGGCGGTCTTCGTGACCGTCTCTCACCTGGCGCTCGCCACGCTGTGCGAGCTCACCAACCTGCCCATCCATCGCGTGGACTGGCAGGGTCACGCCTCCTCGGTGCCCGTGCGCATCGTGATGCACCTCGGCATCGCGTCCTCCTACCTGATGGCGCACGTCTACGGTCGACGGCTGCGCCTCGAGAGCACGCTGGCGCAAGCCGGCCTCGACGAAGCTGCACACGCCGTGGCCCTCGGCGAGGCGCTGCTGGCCGAGGCGCGCACCGAGCTCGAGGCGGCGCGCTCGGCGGGGCGCGGGCGCTTCACGGGGGTGCGCATGGGACACTTCGTGCTGGGTACGCTGCTGGGGCGTGGTGGTATGGGAGAGGTCTACGAGGCCCGCGACACCGAGGGCACCCGGGCGGCCGTGAAGGTGCTGCGCTTCGGGCGTGGGTCACTCGAGGGGCGAACGCTGACGCGCTTCGAGCAGGAGAGCCGCATCCTGTCGAGCATCGCCTCGCCCTTCTTGGTGAAGGTGCTGGAGGTCAGCGGCGAGGACGACGAGTTCCCGTTCATCGCGATGGAGCAGCTGAGCGGCCTGGACCTCGAGCGCTACCTGGTGCGCTACGGCGAGCTCACCCCCGAGGAGGTGCTGGTGATGGTGCACGACGTCGCGCACGCCCTCGACGCCGCGCACCGCCACGGCGTGGTGCACCGCGATCTCAAGCCGGCGAACATCTTCCGCACGCTGGTGGAGGGCGAGGCCTCCTGGCGCGTGCTCGACTTCGGCATCGCGCTGCTGCGGCAGTCGGACGCGCGCATCACCACCCAGCAACAGCTCGGCACGGTGGGCTACATGGCACCCGAGCAACGCATCGAGGGCGCGGACGTGGACGCGCGGGCCGACGTGTACGCGCTGGCGGTGGTCACCCTCGAGTGCCTCACGCTGTTCAACCCCGTGGTGACCAACCTGGACCGCACGCTGGGCAGCTGGTCACCCGACGCCATCGCGCGGGCGGACGAGGCCCTCTCGGAGCTTCCCGCCAGCGTGGCCAGCGTGCTTCGACGCGCGCTCTCCGACGACCCCATGGCGCGGCATCGGGACTGCATCCGCTTCGCCACGGCGCTGGCCGCAGCCCATGCCGTGGGGGAGTCGCACGTGGGTCAGACCGAGGCCGCAGAGTTCGAGGCGCTGCCCACCGTCGCCGGGCCACGCCGCCGCAGCGACCCCAACGTGCTGCGAGTCGAAGCGTTGGGTGGTTAGAGCGGCGAACGCCAGCAGCTCAGAGCCAACCCTTGCGTTTGAAGGCGATGTAGAGCCCGACGGAGCAGGTGACCAACAGGACGCCCGACGTGATCACCGCCGACTGCTCCCCGAAGCCGGGGAACGGGATGTTCATGCCGTAGTAGCCCGTGATGAGCGTGGGCACCGCGACGATGGCCGCCCAGCTCGTCACCTTCTTCATGATCAGGTTCTGCCGGTAGTCGCGCAGACTGAGGTTCGTCTCGACGATGGTGCTGACCAGATCGCGGAGCGAGTCGGTGGCCTCGGTGACGCGCAGCACGTGGTCGTAGACGTCTTGGAAGTACGGGTACATGGGCTCCGCCACGGCGGTGTGCTCGCGCCGCATCAGCCCGCTGATGGCCTCGCGCATGGGCAGGGTGATGCGATGGAAGCGCACCAGCGCCTGGCGCATCTCGAACCAGTGCTTCTGCTTGCTCGGGTCGAGCGGCGTGTCCGCGAAGATGCCCTCGCTCACGTCGTCGTAGTACGTGTCGAAGACCTCCACCGCGTCGAAGTAGCCGTCCACCACCACATCGAGCAGCCCGTACAAGAGGAAGCTGACCCCATGCTTCGCGAGGTCCGGCGAGCGGTCCCAGCGCGCCACGACCGGTGCCATGGAGAGGTCCTCGTGCTTGCGGACGGTGATGAGCCAGCGGTCCCCGATGAACGCGTCGATCTCGTGCTCCACCAGCTTCGTCGCGCCGATGTCCATCGAGACGGCCTTGCAGGCGAAGAAGAGGTGCGTGGCGTAGTGGTCCACCTTGGGCCGCTGGTGCTCGCCGAGGGCGTCCTCGACCGCGAGCTCGTGCAGGCCGAGCTCGTCCGCGAGCGCGTGGAGCTCCTGGGCGGTGGGCCCGTACAGGTCCACCCACAGGATGGTGCCCTCCTTGGCGAGGTGCTCCGAGATGTCGGAGATCGCGCAGTTCTGCGTCGTGAGGACGCCGTGCGTGTACACCCTGGTCTGCGGCTGGGTCATGTCCGATGACGTATCACGCCGGGGCCCAGGACGCTCCGGGCGGTCTGGGTTCACCTGCCGCAACAGGAGCAGAGACCCTGGCCCTCTGGCGTGAGAGCCTCTCACCGGACAGAACCCCACCCCATGAGCGACGAGCAACCCAAGAACAAGCTGCACGGCGTCACGCTCGAGCGCATGGTGACCGAGTTGGTGGCGCACTACGGCTGGCCCGAGCTTGGCCTGCAGGTGGACATCCGCTGCTTCCAGCAGGACCCGAGCGTGGCCTCCAGCCTGAAATTCCTGCGGCGCACGCCATGGGCGCGCACCAAGGTGGAGAGCCTCTACCAGTTCATGCTGCGCGAGCAGCAGCGCGCGCGGGTGCGTCCCACGGAGTGAGGTGAGCGCATGAAGAAGACCGTCCCCACGTTCTGTCGCGTCTGTGAGCCCTCGTGTGGCCTCTTGGCCGAGGTCGAGGACGAGCGGCTGCTCCGCCTGCGGCCCGACGATGAACACCCCGTGACGCGCGGCTTCGCCTGTCACAAAGGGCTCGGGTTCACGGACGTGCACCACGACCCCGACCGGCTGAACGTGCCGCTCAGCCGCACGAACGCGCGCACCACGGCGGGTGAGTTTCGTGAGCGGTCCTGGGACGAGGTATTGCCCGAGCTCGCTGCGGCCCTGCGCGGCATCCAGCAGCAGCACGGTCCGGCCGCCATCGCGGGCTACGTGGGCAACCCCACGGCCTTCAACGCGCTGGGGAGCCAGGCGCTCACGTCGTTCTTCGCGCAGCTGGGCTGCCAGCGCATGTTCAGCTCGGGCACGCAGGACTGCTCCAACAAGTTTGCCGGCAGCGAGGCCGTGTTCGGCACCAGCACGCTGCACCCCGTGCCGGACCTCGAGCACACGGACTACGCGCTCATCTTCGGAGAGAACCCGAAGGTCTCTCACATGAGCTTCATGTCCACGCCCGACCCGATGGGCCAGCTGCGCGCGGCCGAGCAGCGCGGCGCCACCATCCGCTTCGTGAACCCGCGGCGCATCGAGTCGGCCACGGTGGGCGAGGTGGTCCAGGTCAAGCCCGACACCGACCTCTACTTCATGGCCGCGCTGCTGCACGAGCTGGACGCCGACGGGAAGTTCGACGAGGCGGTGCTGGCCGAGCACGGCAGCCACGTCGCGGGCCTGCGGGCGTTCATCGCTCCGTACAGCGCGGAGCATGTGGCCAGCGTGGTGGGTGTCCCTGCGGCCACCATTCGCGGCATCGCGCACGAGTTCGCGAGCGCCGAGTCTGCCTGTGTGCACATGAGCACGGGCGTGAACATGGGGCGCCAGGGCACGCTCTGTTACTGGCTGCTGCACATGCTCAGCTTCGTGACGGGCAACCTCGACCGCCCGGGGGGAAACCTGTACTCGCTGGGCTTCTACCCTGCGGCGAAGGCTGGCAAGCTGGACCTCGCGAGCGTGTTCTTCCCCACGGAGCACGGCGAGCTGCGCCACGTGCGCGGCATGCTGCCGGGCAACCTGCTGGCCGACATGATCGAAGGCGGCGAGACCCCCATCCGCGCGTTGGTGGTGATCGCCGGCAACCCCATCTTGTCCATGGGCGGTGGCGAGCGCCTGCGCCGGGCCTTCGAGAAGCTGGAGCTGGTGATCGTGCTCGACATGTTCCGGTCCGCCACCGGCGAGTACGCGGACTACCTGCTGCCGTGCACGGACATGCTGGAGCGCCGGGACCTCAACATCTGCGGGCTGGGCATGCAGCACCAGCCGTTCGTGCAGTACACCGACGCGGTGGTTCCGGCCGCGTCCGAGCGCAAGGAGGAGTGGTGGATCCTGGGCAAGTTGGAGCAGGCCCTGGGGCTGCGCTCCGTGTTCGATGCCGGTGAAGCGCCCGACGTGTTCGCGCGGCTCGACAAGATGCTGCGCGCGAGCGGCCTGTCGGTGCAGCAGCTGGAGGCGGCGCCGCAGCACACCGTGGTGCTTCCGAAGCTGAGTCACGGGCGCTTCTACAGCGACTGGATCCAGACTGCGGACAGGCGTGTGGACTGTTGCCCGCCGCTGTTCGAGGAGGCGCTCGCGCGGGCTCACGCGCTGTTCGAGGACCTGCGCAGCAGCCCACCGGAGCAGCTGAAGCTCATCAGCCTGCGCACCAACTTCATGCAGAACAGCTGGTACCAGAACGTCCAAAAGCTCAAGGGGCGGAAGCACCAGATCAACCCGCTTCACATGGCGGTGGAGGACGCCGCGCGCCTGGGCTTCACCGATGGCGCGGCGGTCACGGTGAGCAGCGACTGGGGCCGCATCGAGGCGACCGTGTTGGTGGACGAGACGCTGCGCGCGGGCGTGGTGGCCATGACCCACGGCTGGGGCAACGAGCGCACGCCGGGGCTGCGCGTGGCCAGCCGCCACCCGGGGGTGAACGTGAACGCGCTGCTGCCGAGCGGCCCGGGCAGCTACGAGAAGCTCAGCAACCAGGCTCACATGACGGGCGTGCCGGTGGCGGTCACGGCGGCGTCCTAGGCGGGCCCTCGCAGCGCTTCGGATGGCTTGGCGGCTGTGCCAGGACCCCTCCTCCACGTGGTCGTGGGCGTGGGCGTGGGCGTTGTCGGCGACGGCGACGGCGACGAAGGGGCGTCGCCGTCGCCGTCGCCGACAACGTCTATCGACTCATCACAAGTTCGTCGGGGCAGTCCGAGGCCGAGTGGATTCTGCAGGTTCCGTTCTGGGCCTTAGTTCAAGCCACTTTTGGCGCCCCGGCTTGAAAAGCCGGGGCAGCGGGTCCTGGGCCTCGCTCCGGGGACAAGTCCTCCCTCCGAGGGAGGACTCAGCTTGGGTGGACTAGAGGAGCTTGAGGTGGCTGGCTGTGGAGGGTTTGGGGCCCGGTCCCGCTGCCCCGGCTTTCAAGCCGGGGCGCCCAAGTGCCTTGATACAAGCCGCTTCCGGCCCAGCGAGAGTCGGCCAGGGTCCTTGGGCCGGCTCCGGTGACCATGGGCCGAACTTGTGATGAGTCGTTAGCCGACAACGTTCACGACAACGCTCACGACAGCGGGGGATCGCGGTCCCCTGTGCTATGTCCACCGCATGCCACCCAGCGCCCCGACGCCGCAGCCGCTGCCGGCGCCCTTCGACCGGCGCGTGCAGCTGTTCACGGGCAAGGGCGGCGTGGGCAAGACCAGCCTGGTGCTGGGGTTGGCGCTCGAGGCGGCGCGGCGGGGGCATCGCCCGCTGATCGTGGAGCTGGGCCACCGCGCGAGCGTGCCGGAGCTGCTGGGGCAGGGCGCTGGGCCCGCCGTGGGCTACACGCCGGTGGAGCTGGTCCCGGGTGTGTTCGCCATGAACATGTCGCTCGACGACGCGCTCGAGGACTACATCACGGCGCAGGTGCGCGTGCGGCGGGTGGCGCGCGCCATCACGCAGAGCCAGAGCCTGCGGCGCTTCTTCCACGCGGCGCCCGCCGTGAACGAGGTGGTGACGCTGGCTCGTCTCAGCCGCCTGGCGGAGCCCGCGCCGGGCGCGCGCGGGAGCTTCAGCCCCATCCTGGTGGACCTCGACGCCACGGGGCACGCGCTCATGTTCCTCGAGCTGCCGCGCGTGTTCGAGGGGCTGGCCCAGAGCGGGCCGCTGCACACGCTGCTGGCGGGCTTCTCGAAGCTGCTGCGCGACGAGCGCACCACCGTGCTGCACCTGGTCACGCTGCCGCTCGAGCTGCCGGCGCACGAGACCCGCGACCTGTACGTGCAGCTGCGCGGGGACGCGGCGAGCGGTTCGCCAGCGCGCGTTCCGCTCGGCGCGTTGATCGTGAACGGTGTGCCGCAGGCGCCGCTGACCGACGCCGAGGTGGCGCGCTTGCCGGAGCTCGCGGAGCGGGCGCCCGAAGCCCAGAAAGACATCGCCCTTGCGCAGCGCGTGCAGCGGGCCGCGGCCGACGCGGGGCGCACGGAGGCGTGGCTGCGTGAGCGTGTCCCGCTGGTGACCAAGCGCTTGCCGCGCGTGACGGGGGCCCTGGGCCTCACGGAGCTCCAGCGCTTGGGCGCGGCGCTCCTGGAGGCCTCGCGATGAGCACGGAGTCTGCCGCGCTGGACGAGCTGCTGCGCACGCGCCGGCTGATCATCTGCGTGGGCCCCGGCGGCGTGGGCAAGACCACCAGCTCGGCCGCCATGGCGCTGCGGGCCGCGCGCATGGGGCGGCGCGCCCTGGTGCTGACCATCGACCCGGCGAAGCGGCTGGCCGACGCGCTGGGCCTCGATGGGCTCGACGACGAGGTGCGCCGCGTGCCCGGGGTGGACGCGCTGCCGCCGCTCACGCCAGGCGTGGCCCCCGCGCCGCTGGACGCGGCCATGCTGGACACCAAGGCCAGCTACGACGCGCTGCTCACGCGCATCACCGACGCGGCGTCGCGCGAGCGCATCTTCGGCAACCGCGCGTATCAGGCCTTCTCGCGCACCATGGCGCGCTCGCACGCCTACGTGGCGATGGAGCGGCTGCTGCACGTGGTGGAGGAGGGGCGCTGGGACCTGATCGTGCTGGACACGCCGCCCACGCGCAGCGCACTCGACATCCTGGACGCGCCCGAGCGGCTGGTGCGCTTCCTGGACGAGCGCGTGGTGCAGTGGTTCTTGCGCGGGACCGGCAGCGAAGGTGCGGCCATGCCCACGGATGCCGCCGAAGACGCCGACGAAGGCGGAGCCCGCGGCCTCGGCGGGCGCGCCGCGCTCAAGCTGCTGGGCGTGCTGGTGGGCGCCGAGGTGGTGGCCGAGCTGGTGTCGTTCTTCTCCGTGCTGGCGCACCTGCGGCAGGGCTTCCGCGACCGCGCCGCGCGCACGGCCGCGCTGCTCACCAGCCCGAGCACGGCGTTCGTGCTCACGGCGGCGCCCATGCCCAGCGGCCTCGCCGACGCGGGCAACCTGCTCGAGGGGCTCATGGAGCGCCGCGTGCCGCTGGCGCTGCTGCTCTTCAACCGCGCGTTCACCACCGAGCCGGGCGCTGACGCCGGGCTCGGGGGCGCCACCGGGCCCGCGTTCGACCAGCAGCCGCTCGCGCCCGCCCGCGCGCTGCCGCCCACGGACCTGGGGCCCGTGCTGGACCAGCTGGCGGCCCGCCTGGGCGAGGTGCGCCGCGCCGCCCACGCCGACAACCTGGCCGACCTCGCGCGCATGCGGGCGTTCCACGCCACGGCACCGAAGGGCACCGCCGCGCTGATGCTGCCGCGCGCCACGCGCGAGATCCACGACGTGGCCGACCTCGGCGAGCTGCTGGCCCACCCCCGCCCGCTGTCGGCTGGCCTCTGAGCAGCGCTAGGGTGTGTTGCCTTACCGTTCACGGACGCTTCCCCTCGCGCGCGCCATGGTGTCCAATCCGTCGATGCGCCCTGCACGCGTCCGCAATTGTCCCTGGTCACGGCTAGCCCTGCTGGTCCTGACCCTCGGCCTGGTCCCCAGCGTGCTGCCCGCATGCGGGAGCACCGCCACGGAGTCCACGCGCCCCAAGGTGGCGGTCTCCATCTTCCCGCTCTACGACATCGCCCGCCGCGTGGCGGGTGACCAGCTGGAGGTGGTGCTGGTGCTGCCCGTGGGGCGCTCGGAGCACTCCTACCGGCCCACGCCACGCGAGATCGCCCGCCTGTCCGGCACGCGCCTAGCGGTGGGGGTGGGCCTGCAGATGGACACCTGGCTGACCCAGGTGGTGCGCAACGCCTCGGACACCGAGGTGGAGGTGCTGGAGCTGGCCCCGCAGCTGCGGCCCCGCCACATGAGCGCCCGTGAGGTGGGCATCAACGAGGTGCACGACGACCACGACGCCGACGGCGACCACCACGAGGAGGCGGACGGCGGGGCGGCGCACCACGACGAGGGCCACGAGGGCGAAGGGCACGACGGCGAAGCCCACGAGGACGCGGACCACCACGACGACGAGGGCCCCGCCACCGCCGAGGCTCACGAGGAGCACCACGAGCACCAGCACGGCGGGTTGGACCCGCACTTCTGGCTGGATCCGGTGCGCATGATCGACGCCGTGGACCTGCTGGTGACGGCCTTCACGCGCCTCGAGCCCGCCGGCGCCGAGGGGTTCCGGTCGCGCGGCGAAGACGTGAAGCGCGCGCTGCGGGCCCTGGACGAGCGCCTGCGCACGGAGCGCGCCACGTTCACGCGCAACACCATCATCACGTTCCACGGCTCGTTCGGGTACTTCGCCGAGCGCTACGATCTGCGCATCGCCGCGGTGGTGGAGCCCTCGCCCGGGCGTGAGCCCACGGCGCGCTATCTGACCGAGGTGCTGGCGGTCATCGCCGAGACGCACCCTGCCGCGCTCTTCAGCGAGCCGCAGCTGGACCCACGGCCGGCGCAGGTCATCGCGCACGACGCCCGGCTGCCGCTCTTCGAGCTGGACCCGGTGGGAGGCACCACCGGGGTAGAGACCTACGAGACGCTGCTGCTGCACAATGGGTCGGTCCTCGCCCGAGCCCTGCGATGAGCCTCTCGCGCCTCTCCCTCAGCAGCTTCACCCAGCCCGACCGCACGCAGCAGCGCTGCGTGTTCGAGGTGGAGCACGTGTCGAAGCGCTACGGCGAGCTGCAGGTGCTGGACGACGTGTCGTTCTGGATCCCGGAGGGCGAGTTCCTGTGCCTGTGCGGGCCCAACGGCGCCGGCAAGAGCACGCTGCTCAAGGTCATCTTGGGCCTCGAGCGCCCCGACGCGGGCGAGGTGCGCATCGGGCTGCCCGAGCACGTGACCAAGCGGGCCACCAGCCACGACGTGGGCTACGTGCCTCAGCACAAGGCCTTCCACCGCGACTTCCCGGCCCGCGTGGAGGACCTGATCGTGGCCAACTACCGGGGCCGCTGGCCCTATCGCATCCGTGAGAACGAGCGCGCCGCGGCCGACGCGGCGCTCGCCCGCGTGGGTGGGCAGCACCTCTGGGGCAAGGAGATCTCGGGCTTGTCGGGCGGCCAGATGCAGCGGGTGTTCCTGGCGCGCGCGCTGGTCACCAACCCCACGCTGCTCATCCTGGACGAGCCCACCGCGGGCGTGGACGTGCGCGGCCGCGAGGAGTTCGTGGAGGTGCTCTTCGAGATCAGCAAGAGCGAGACGCTGGCCGCCATCCTGGTCACGCACCACATGAGCGAGATCGCCCGCACCGCGGAGCGCGTGCTCTACCTGGACCACCGCGTGGTGGCCTGGGGGCTGCCCGACGAGCTGCTGGGCCGCACGGACCTCGCCGCCATCAGCGACCCGGGGGTGCGCAGCACGCGCTGGGATCCGGAGCCCCATGACGCCGGCCAAGGAGGGCGCATGAACTGGCTGCTCGAGCCGCTGGCGCAGGGCTTCATGCAGCGCGCCTTCATCGCCGGCATGCTGGTGGGCGGGCTGTGCGCCTGCATCGGCGTGTTCGTGGTCAAGCGCGGCCTCTCGTTCATCGGTGACGGGCTGGCGCACGCCACCTTCGGAGGCATCGCCCTCGGGCTGTGGCTCGAGCTGGGTGTGCAGGAGGCCGTGTGGGTGGCGCTGCCGTTCACGGTGCTGGTGTCGCTGGGCATCGCCTACGTGCTGCGCACCGGCAAGCTGGGCGGCGACGTGGCCACCGGAGTGTTCTTCGCCGTGTCGTTCGCGCTGGGCGTGCTGTTCCTGGGCCTGCGCCCGGTGGACGCGCCCATGGTCAACGTGGAGAGCGTGCTCTTCGGCAGCATCCTGGCCATAGGCCACACGGACCTCTACATGGTGGCGGGGGTCGCCGTGGTGGCGGGGCTGCTGCTGGCGGCCACCTGGAGCCGCCTGGCCTACGCCACCTTCGACCCCGCGCTGGCGCGCCTCTCGGGGGTCCCCGTCGCGGCGCTCGACTACATGCTGCTGGCGCTCACCGCGGTGGTCATCGTGGTGTCGGTCAAGACGGTTGGAATCGTGCTCGTCAGCTCCTTCATTGTGATTCCCGCGGCCTCGGCCGGCCTGCTCGCGAGGAGCATCGGCCGCATGACCCTGCTGGCCGTCACCCTGGGGGTTTCGGCGCCGGGGCGGGCCTCCTCGCCAGCTACCACCTGAACGTGGCCAGCGGCGCCACCATCATCCTGCTGCTGGGGCTCTGTTTCGCGCTGGCCATGGGCATTCGCCGCGGCCGGTGAGCTCTCGGGGCCGTCCGGTAACCCGCTCGGCACGTTCCGTGCAAACCTGCGCGTCATGGCCAAGTCCCTCGCCGCGCGCGCGCGCGAACTACGCATGTCCTCGGAGGTGCCGCCGCCGCGCTTTTTCTTGCTGCTGATGGTCACGTTCACGGTCCTGCTGGGCATGGTGCTGCGGCCCATGGCGAGCGAGCTGGTGCTGGCGGCCGTGCTGGCCACGGCGCTCTGGCCGCTGCAGGCCTGGCTGGTGCGCCGGCTCCACACCAAGCGCCACGGCCTGGTCGCCGGCCTCATCCTGCTGGTGCTGGTGCTGCTCTTGATCGGGCCTCTCTGGGGCCTGGCGGCGCTGGTCATTCGCGACGGCTCGGATGGGCTCCGGTTCGTGCTGCAGACGCTGCACGGCGAAGGGGTGGCCGCCATGGTCGCGAGCTTGCCCGACAGCGCGCGAGACCTGGTCCAGCTCGGCCTCGAGCAGCTCCCCGCCACCACCGACGAGCTGATGGCCACGCTCGGCACGAGCGGCAATCAGACGGCCAGGGTGGTGGGCGCCGCGGTGGTCGGGACGGGCTCGTTCTTGTTCCACACGGGCCTCATGCTGGTGGCGCTCTACTTCTTCCTCACCCACGGCGAGGAGCTGGTGCATTGGCTCGACAGCATCTCGCCGCTCGGCCGCGGACAGACCCGTGAGCTGCTCGTCAGCTTCAAGCAGGTGTCGGTCGCGGTCATCGTCTCGTCGCTCGCCACCTCCACGGTGCAGGCGCTCGCCGCGCTGATCGGCTTCCTGATCGCGCGCGTGCCCAGCCCCATCTTCTTCGTGTCGCTCGCCTTCGTGGCGGCGTTCATCCCGGCCATCGGCGCCGCCACCGTGTCCATGGTGGCCGCGCTGTTCCTGTTGGTCACCGGGCACCCCTACATGGCGCTGTTCCTCGCCATCTGGAGCGTCTTCGTGGTGGGGCTGGTGGACAACCTCATCAAGCCCATCCTCATCAAGCGCGGCGTCGAGATCCACGCGGGCGTGGTCTTCTTCGCCCTGCTCGGTGGGCTCGCGGCCTTCGGCCCCATCGGCCTGCTGCTGGGCCCGCTGGTGGTGGCCATGTTCTTGGCGCTCCTGCGCATGTACCAGCGCGACTACTCGCCGGGCGGCAACGATGAAGAAGACCCAGTGGCCCGGCTGATGCCCGAGCACGAGCCGGAACCGAAGCCGGAGCCCGAGCCGGAGCCCGAAATCGGCAAGTCCATCATCAGCCCACGGGGGGAGGAGACCTCTGCCTGAGCGCGCCGCGCTACGCGTCCTGGTACGCGGCGTCGTTCGGGTCGTGCTTGGCCACGGCGGCCCGGGCGACGGCGGCGTCCTCCGTGCGGCCCAGCGCCTCGAGCGCGTGGTAGCGGTGCGCGAGCAGCTGCTTCTCGCTGATCCACCAGAGCGCGCTCGCCGTGAGGCCCGCGTCGGCGGCGGCCAGCCACGCAGCGTGGTCTCCTCTTGCTCTGGCGATCTCGCAGCGGCCGAGCGCTCGCATGGCGTCGGGCTCCTTCGAGACCTCTGCGGCGGCGTCGAACATGGCCTCGGCCTCGCTGGCGCGACCGCCGTGCAGCGCCAGGCGGCCCCGCGCGATGCGCAGCTTGTCGTGCGGCAGCGGGTACTGCGCCAGCATGGGGTCATCGGTGCCCGCGTCGATGCGAGCGAGCGCGGCGGCCACCTCCACCAAGAAGGGCTCGTCGGCTTCGGTCACCTTCCAGGTGCCCAGGTACTCGATGCCCCACTCGGCGAACGAGCGCAGCAACCAGGCGTCCAGCCAGGCCGCGAAGCTGGGGTACCACTCGGTGAGCGGGCCGCCGCCCTCCCGGAAGTCCACCCACACGCGCCCCGCGTGCTCGCCGCGCGTGAGCAGGAAGTCGAAGTAGCCGCAGCCGTGGTCACTGAGCGGGATGGCGCCCGCGAGATCGTCCGCGCAGGGCTGGCTGTCGAGCGGGTGCAAGAGCCCATAGAAAGGGCCGATGCCCGCGCCGGAGGCCTCGCTGATCCACCAGCGGTAGTCGTCCGGGAGCGTGAGCCCGTGTCGCGCCTCGGCCTCGGCCTGCTCCTCGGGGCTCAGCTGGAAGACCGTCCACTGGTGCATGCTCGCGCCGAAGATCTTGGAGTCGGGGTCGCGGTTGCCCAGCGTGCGGACGCGGCGGTAGAGGTCGCTCAGCACGGAGGTGTCGGTCATGGCGCCGCACGATACAGGCTTGCGATGACTCGCCGGAAGGCGCTTGATGGCCCTGATGAACGATCCGCAATCGACACCACCCACAGCGTTGCTGGGGCCGAGCGACCCACCGCCGTTTCGTGTCCTTCGGCCGGAGGGCACGTCGCGCTTCGTGCTGCTGGGAGACCACGCGGGGCAGGCCGTCCCACACGCGCTGGCCAGGTTGGGGCTCCCTCAGGAGGAGCTGGACCGGCACATCGGCTGGGACATCGGCGTGGCCGGCCTGGCCGAGGCGCTGTCCGCGCGGCTGGACGCCATCGCCATCCTGCAGACGTACTCGCGCCTGGTGATCGACTGCAACCGGCCGCTCACGGCGCCGGACTCCATCGCCACCGTGAGCGACGGAACGCGGGTGCCCGCCAACCAGGGGCTCACGGACCAGGCAGCCCAGGCGCGCGCCGCCGAGATCTTCACGCCCTACCACCAGCGCATCACGCAGGAGCTGGACCGGCGAGATGGACGAGACCCGATCCTGATCGCGCTGCACAGCTTCACCCCCGTGTTCAAGGGGCACATCCGCCCATGGCACGTGGGGGTGCTCTACCAGCGCGACGCGCGCCTGGCGCACGCCGTGCGCGACGCGCTCATGGGCGAGACCGGCTTGGTGGTGGGCGACAACGAGCCCTACTCGGTGAGCGACGCCACGGACTACGCCATCCCGGTCTACGGCGAGCGCCGTGGGCTCTTGCACGTGGAGCTCGAGGTGCGGCAAGACCTCATCCTCCACGGCGAGGGCCAGGACGTCTGGGCGGAGCGCCTCGCGCGTTTGCTCCGGGAGTCTGTGCCCGCCGCGCTGCCGGGGTGATTCGGGCGTGTAACTTCGTCCGACCTTGCCTTCCCCTCGTCGAGGCAGCCGCCTATACGAGACTCAACCGCTTCCCCCACGGAGTTCCTTCATGTTGATTCGCCTCGGGTTCGAGATCCGCTATCGCTTCCCGCAGCCCACGCCCATGTTGGTGACGCTCAACCTGCACGACTCGCGTCGCGCGGACATCGCCATCGCGCAGGAGCTCTTGCTCACGCCGGGCGTGCCGCTGCACCAGTACCACGATGGCTTCGGCAACATCTGCACGCGCTTCGTGGCGCCGGCGGGCACCATGACGCTGTTCTCCGACGCGGTGGTGCGCGACACGGGGAACACCGACGACATCGCCCCCGGGGCGCAGCAGGTGCCCGTCCCACAGCTGCCGGACGAGACGCTGGTGTACCTGCTGGGCAGCCGCTACTGCGAGACCGACAAGCTGATGGAGCAGGCCTGGAGCCTGTTCGGGAACACCCCGCTCGGCTGGGGCCGCGTGCAGGCCATCTGCGACTACGTGCACCAGCGCATCACCTTCGGCTACCAGTACGCCAACGCCACCAAGGGCGCGGCGCAGGCGCTCGAAGAGGGGCGCGGGGTGTGCCGTGACTACGCGCACTCGGCCGTCGCGCTGTGCCGCTGCATGAACATCCCGGCGCGCTACTGCACGGGCTACCTGGGCGACATCGGGGTCCCCTACAGCGACGCGCCCATGGACTTCTCGGCCTGGTTCGAGGCCTACCTGGACGGGCGCTGGTACACCTTCGACGCGCGCCACAACACGCCGCGCATCGGCCGCGTGCTGGTGGCCCGCGGGCGCGACGCTTCGGACGCCGCCATCAGCAACACGTTCGGTGTGAACACGCTCGAGTCGTTCGTGGTCTGGTGTGCGGAGACCAACGACTCCACGCTGACGCCGCGCGGCTGACGCGGCGTGCTCAGCTCTTGGCGTACTTGCGGAGGCCCTTGCCGATGGAGGTGCTCAGCACCTTCTGCAGCAGGCCGCCCGTTCCCGGGATGGAGGGGTCGAAGGTGATCAGGTAGTGCAGGTGCGAGCCGCTCGGCGTCTCCGTGAACACCAAGCGCCCCAGGTGGTTCTTGATGCCGGGGCCCTTCGTGACCTTGTACTCGATCAGGCGGTCCTGCTCGAAGGTGACGATGGTCTCCTCGAGCCCCAGCAGCCCCGGGCCCACGCCGCGCACGGCGCCGAGGCCGTTCTTGCCTCCCACCGTGCCGTGCTTGAGCAGACGCATGGGCGCGCCGAGGATGCGCCCCAGGTTCTCGTGGTCCGAGATGTCAGCGAACGCGCGCGCGACGGGGAAGGGGAAGTCGAAGTGGAGGTCGATCTTGTGTGCCATGGCGCGCAGGTATCACTGCGTTGGGCAGAGCAACGGGCTCACGCCCCGATGACGAGGTCCGCCACCTTGGCCTGGTGGTAGCCCGCGTCGCCGAAGAGCAGCTCGCTGTGCTTGTTGCGCTTGAAGAAGAAGTGCACGTCGGACTCCCAGGTGAAGCCGATGCCGCCGTGCAGCTGCACCGCGCGGTTGCTGGTGAACGCCGCTGCTTCGGCCGCCTGCGCCTTGGCCATGTGGGCCAGCAGCAGCGCGTCGGGCGCGCCCTCGTCGAGCGCGTGGGCCGCCGCGTACACCAGCGACTTGGCCCGGTCGATGGCCATCATGGCGTTCACCAGCGGGTGCTTCACCGCTTGATAGCCGCCGATGGCGCGGTCGAACTGCGTGCGCACCTTGGCGTACTCCACCGTGGTCTGCAGCAGCCACTCGCTGGCCCCCACCATGTCGGCGGCCAGCAGCAGCCACGTGTCCGGCAGGCTCTCGGCTAGCAGCGCGTCGCCACCCGGGAGCACGGCGTCGGTCGGCACGAGCACCGCCTCGAAGTGCAGCGTGCCCTGCTCGCGCGTGAGGTCCACGATGCCGTCGCGCTGCACGCTGAGGCCGGCGCTGCCACGCGGCACCACGGCCAGCAGTGACCCTGCGGGGCCGGCCACGCGCACCACGAACAGCTCGGCGCGGCCAGCGTCCTGCACGAAGTGCGCGCTGCCCGTGAGGGTGAGTCCGCCGCCGGGGCTGCTCGCTCCCACCACGCTGGGCGTGTGCTGCCAGTCGCCGTCGGCGTTGCACACCGCGAGGGTCGCGCGCGCGCCAGCCAGCAGCTGCTCGAACAGGGCTGCCTGCGCGGTGCCCTCGGCCGCCCGCCGCGCCAGGAACGCGACGCCCAGCGTGCTCTCCGCGGCGCTCGGGAAGGCGTGCTTGCCCAGCTGCTCGGCCAGCGCCACCAGCGCGCCGCGCGGCAGCTGCAGCCCGCCGGCGGCTTCGGGGATGGCGGCCGCGATCCAGCCGAGCTCCTGGGCCTGCTGCCAGCCCTCTTCGCTCGGGTAGGCCGTGGGCATGCGCGCGGGGTCCGGGTCTTGGGCGGCAGCGCGCCGCAGCACGTCCAGCCCCGCGTGCGAGGCCAGGAACTTGCGGGCGCTCTCGCGGAAGAGCGCGCAGTCGTCGTTGAAACCGTAGGGGGCGTTGCTCATGGCCATGTCAGCTCTTGGGAAGCCCGAGGACGCGCTCCCCGCCGGCCAGCTTCACCTGCAGCGGGAGGCGCATGGGGTGGTCTTGCAGCGCTGCGGCCCGCGCGCGCTTGCCGTTCTCGACGATGCCGCGCTCGCGGATGGCCAGCGCCGCGATGCGCGCCCGCACGTGCGGGTCCTCCGTGGCCGGCTTCCCGTTGCGGCGCAGCGTGCGCGCGAGCGACACCAGGCCCTGCACGTTGTGCGCGAGCCCCTCGCTGCCCACGCCGCCCTGCGGTGTCACCAGCGGCCCCGCGCCGCGCTCGTGCAGGAGCGTGGTCATGGCCACGTTCCAGCCTTCGCCCAGGGCGCCCAGGCGCCACGCGTCCTTCACGGGCGTGTCCTCGAACAGCACCTCGTTGAAGCCGGTTTCGCCGGTGAGCTTGATCAGCGGGCGCACCGTCACGCCGGGGTGGTTCTCGACGGGCACCACGAAGTAGCTGAGCCCCTTGTGCTTGTGGTCCGACGACGTGCGCACCAGCAGGATCATCCACTGCGCGAAGTGCGCGAGGCTGGTCCACACCTTGTGCCCGTTCAGCAGGTAGTCGCCCGGTGACGCCGGGTCGGGCCGCAGGCTGGCCTGCACGCTGGCCAGGTCGGAGCCGCTGCCGGGCTCGCTGAAGCCCTGGCACCAGATCTGCTCGCCCGAGAGCAGCGGCGGCAGCAGCTCGCGCTTCAGCTCCTCCTGCGCGTGATGAAAGATGGTGGGCGCCGCCATGCCGAGGCCCACCATGTTGATCAGGAAGGGCGTGCGCGCGCGGTTCATCTCTTCGTTGGCGATGCGCTGGAAGCCCTTGTTTCCACGGCCCCCGTACTCCTTCGGGTAGTCGGCGCCCACCAGCCCCGCGTCGTAGCAGCGCCGCTGCCAAGCCTGCAGGTAGTCCAGCTGCGCGCGCGTCATGGTCTCGATGGGGTGCTGCGGCAGCCGCACGGGCGCGGGCGGCGGGCGGTGCTCGGTCAGCCACGCGCGGCAGTACTCGCGGAACTCGCGCTGGGCGGCCTCTTGGTCGGGGTGCGACGTCATGCCGGGGACGATATCACCAAGTTGTGAATTAGCGGTGC